>JBEBGT010000613.1:0-2405 GCA_040081365.1 Candidatus Eiseniibacteriota bacterium
GTTCATGGAGTCCATCCACGGGGCGCGGGCAGAAGGCCGGGCAGCGGGACGGGCAGTGTTGCCCACGTGCGACGCGCCGTCCATTCGACCGGGCGACCGCCCGCATCCGGGCAGGGCCGCGACCGGGACCCACGACGCCGCGTTCGTGGCCGATGGCCGGTGCACACTTCGCCGCGAGCGGCGGGCGAGGTAGATTGTCCGCCACGTCCGGTCCGTCACTCGGCATTCGCCCACACCAGGAGCGCTATCGTGAAGGCCATCATCCTGCGTCTGTTGTGCTCAGCCATGTTCGTGCTGTCCGCCACCTGCGCATTCGCCGATGAGAGTGGCCATTTCGTCGTGCGGCTGGGTTCGGACACCACGAGTGTCGAACGCTTCGTGCGCGGTAAGGACCGCCTGACGATCGACCAGGTCGGGCGGGCGCCACGCACCCTGCGCCGCCGGTTCACCTATGAGTACCAGCAGGGTGCGCTGAAGCGGCTCAGCACCGTGTTCGGCCCGCCGGGGTCGAGCACCCCGACGCAGACGATCGATGCGTTCTTCGACGCCGATTCGATGCGGGCCCAGATCAAGAACGGCAGCAATGCCCCGCAGGACCTGCGGGTCGCCTTGCCGTCCGGGGCGCTCGTGATCTTCAGCACGAGCCCGTGGTCGCTCTTCGAAGGCGCCATCCAGCAGCTCGTGAAGTCACGCCGCGACACGCTGGGCGGCGTCCTGTATTACATGGGTGCGACCGCACCCGAGCGCTATCTGCTCCGCCGGCTCGGCCGGGACTCGGTCGAGATCTCCAACACGCACGGGGACCTCTATCACGCCGCCACGGACAAGGCGGGCCACATCACCGGCACGCTGCCCATCGCGGGAACGGCGAAGTTCGCGATCGAGCGCGTCGCGGCGCTCGACCTGGATGCCATGGGCGCTGCGTTCCTGGCACGCGAACAATCCGGCGCCGGCGTCGGCACGCTGAGCCCGCGCGACAGCGTGAAGGTCGCCAGTGCCGGTGGCGCGGCGATCAGCATCGACTATGGCCGTCCGGCGAAGCGCGGGCGCGCCGTCTTCGGCGGCATCGTGCCTTACGGTGAGGTGTGGCGCACCGGCGCGAACGCGGCCACGCAGTTCAAGACCGACCGCGCGCTCGATTTCGGGGGCATCACGGTACCCGCCGGGGCGTACACGTTGTGGACCATCCCGAGTGCGACGGGTTGGAAGTTGGTGTTCAACAGCCAGACCGGGCAGTGGGGCACGCAGCACGACGCCAGCAAGGACGTGTTCACGGTGCCCATGACGCTCACCGCGCTGCCCGAGGTCGTGGAGCGCTTCACCATCGGCGTCTCGCCCAGCGACAGCGGCGGCACGCTCATGCTGGACTGGGACACCACGCGAGCTTCGGCGGCGTTCACGACCCGGCCCTAGCCCTCCGCGCGCCGGGGCAGGAGGCAGACGGCGGGCCACGCGTGTTAGTCTGCGCGGCCATGCATACTGCCCCCAGTGCCGTTCCCGGCTCACGGCCGGCGTCATTCCTGCACCGCTTCGAAGGCCACGTGCTGGTGGTGGCCTTCCTGTTGTCGATGCTGATCCCGCTCATCGACGCCATCGGCCGGCCCTTCGGCGGTTTCAGTGTGCCGGGATCCTCCGAATACCGCGCCCAGCTCACGCTGTGGCTTGCGCTGCTCGGCGGCCTGCTGGCCGCGCGTGAACGCCAGCATCTGACGCTCTCGACGGCCGAGGCGATCGGCAAGGTCAAGGTGCGCGACGCGGCGCGCGTGTTCTCGTCCGCGGTCTCGGCGGCCGTGTGCGGCATCCTGGCGTACTCGGCCTATGGTGTCGTGGTGGCCGACAAGGAACAGGGTAAGGTCCTCGCGATCGGGCTGCCGGTCTGGATCAGCGAGTGCATCATGCCGGTCGCGCTCGCGCTGCTCGCCGTGCGGCTGGCGTGGGGTGCATCGCCGCGCTGGCCGGGGAGGGCGCTGGCGTTTGCCGCCATCGGCGTGTCGTTCGCCATCGGTCTGGTGCCGCAGTTCTCGGGCTCGCTCGCGCTGCCGCTCGTCGCGATCATCGTGCTGGCCGCGCTCGTCGGCGCGCCGGTGTTCGTGGCCATGGGCGGCATCGCACTGGCGCTGTTCTTCAAGGACTCCGTACCGGTATCCGCGGTCACGGCCGACATCTACCGGCTCATGGTGTCGCCCACGCTGCCTGCGGTGCCACTGCTCACCGCCTGCGGCTACGTCATGGCCGAGTCCAACGCCTCGCAGCGGCTGGTGCGCTTCTTCCGCGCCCTGTTCGGCTGGATGCCCGGTGGGGTGGCCGTGCTCGTGGCGGTGGTCTGCGCGCTGTTCACCACGTTCACGGGCGGCTCGGGCGTCACGATCATGGCACTGGGTGGCCTGTTGCTCCCGATCCTCATC
>JBEBGT010000614.1:0-2403 GCA_040081365.1 Candidatus Eiseniibacteriota bacterium
GTGCTCGTGCTGTTGGCCGCCACGGGCCCGTGGCCGGCCGGTGCCGCCAACGCGCCGTTCGACGAATCCGCCCGGCCCGCCGGGCGCGACCTGGTCTTGCAGGTGGCGAGCGTGGGCCAGCTGGACTCGCTGCAGGACACTGCTTCCGACAGCCTGCGCTCCGCGTGCGCGGCGACGCTCGATGCGTTCCTGCTGTTGGGCGGCGACTTCGGCGCGGTCGCACGCGAGCTGGGCGTGAAGCCGCGGCTCACGTACGAGAACCTGCATCGCGTGCAGGAGGCGCTCTACCAACAGTGCGATCGCGATCAGGAGCCCGGCATCCGGGCCTCGGCCGAAGCGGTGTACGACACGAGTGATGCGCTCGTGGACTGGAGCATGCGCGGGGACGACGAGTACCACCGGGTGCTGCAGAAGCTGGGCCTGAGCGCCGAGCGGCTCTACGGGCCCACGCTCGCGACCGTGAATCGAAAGGGCGATCGCGTCATGGCGTTGCTGGCCGAGGACTCCACGCGCGTGTTCGTGCTGGGCGTGTACGAGGACTTCGAGACCCGCAGCATGCACCAGCTCGCCGACGAGGTGCCCATGAACCATTACGTGCTGGCGCTGTGGTACGACGGTGCGTTCCATGCCATCGACCCGTGGCGGCCGCCCGGGCAGCCGGGCCTCGTGCGCTGGTCGGATGAGACCGCAGGTGCGATGCTGTTCGAGACGCGGAACGTGGTCTACTGGGTGTCGCGGCGCTGACCCGCATCGACCGCCGCCGGGCGGCATCCGAGGGGGGGCCGCCGCGTGGTCCGGGCCGTCGCGGACCGCGCGCAACGCCGCCGAATGCACCGCCGGGAACCTTCCCCGCCGTGGGGAGATTGGGATGAACATGGGATCGCCTCCTGCCGATAGATACGACAGTCCCCGAAAGGAGCCCCGGCTCCCCCCGGGGCAGGTGAAAACCGACAAATGGCCGGTGTTGCACTACGGCTCGGTGCCGCGCATCGACCTCGCCACTTGGGAGCTGCGCGTCGAGGGCCTGGTGGAACAGCCCTTGCGGTACACCTGGGATGACTTCCAGGCGCTGCCGCGGGTGCAGGTGTTCTCCGACATCCATTGCGTGACGCGTTGGAGCCGGTACGACAACCTCTGGGAAGGCGTCGCGCTCAAGGAAGTGCTGCGGCGTGCCGTACCGAAGGCCACGGGCCACTACGTGGTCATCCACGCGGCGCAGGACTTCACCACGAACCTGCCGCTCACGGAGCTCGACCAGGATGACGTCCTACTCGCCGACCGACACGATGGCGAACCGCTCACGCCGGAACACGGCTGGCCGCTTCGCCTTGTCGTGCCCCGGCGCTACTTCTGGAAGAGCGCCAAGTGGGTGTCGCGGCTCGAGGTCGTCGATCGTGACGCGCCGGGCTTCTGGGAACGCAACGGCTATCACAACGCGGCCGATCCCTGGCGCGAGGAACGCTTCTCGGACTGGTAGCGCCCCGCCGGCGCTGCGCGGGAGTGTGCGATGAGCCCGTCCGCCGCGACCCAGCGCGCCATCGAGATGCTTGAAGCACAGATCGCCGACCTGGCGGGCATCCGCAATGCCACCGCGCGCGACCCGAGCTTCAAGAACTGGCGCCAGGCCACGCTCACCACCATGCAGCGCATCTGGCCGGGTGACCAGGAGCGCAGCGAGCGCTTCCGTCGCATCCCGTTCTCGCCCGCGGACCCGCGTGCCGACCTGCGCGCCGTGCGCGAGCAGTACAGCCAGGGCTGCCAGGAGGCGGGCCGCGTGCTGGCCGGCTTCATGGACGAGGTGAAGCAGTTCGGCGTGCCCGAGGTCTCGGGCGACGCGCTCCCCGCGGCACCTGAGTCTGATTTCGAGGACGGCTTCCCGACGCTCGACCTGCCCACGGGCGAGGTGCAGGCGCCGACCGATCCCGCACGGCTCGCCGAGAACCTGCTGGCCGGCCTGGGCGACGAGCCGCCGCAGGGGAAGGACCCGCTGTTCGCCGAACCGCCGCGCCTGCCGGTGGCGCCGAGCGCGCCCGCCGTGACCAGCGCGCCTGCCGTTGCCGCGGCACCGCCGGCCAAGAAGGGCCCCGGCATGAAGGCGCGACTGCGCGACCTGCTGGGCTTCGCGCAACTGTCGGCCAAATCCCTGGCCGGTTTCCCGCGCGAGAACGCAGCGCCGAACGTCAACCCTCTGGGCATGACGCCGTTGGGCGAGGACGTGGGCCACGTGCCGACTTCGGAGCGTACGAGCGAGCAGCCCGCACCGGCCGACGCGCCCGCGCCCGTGATCGAGAGTGCGGGCAGCGACGTGCCGGCGGATTGGCCGGTGCTGCCGCGCCGCGCCCCGGTCGAGTCGCTGACGCCGATGGCCGAGACGTCCGCGGTCGAGACGCCATGGTCTCAGAC
>JBEBGT010000099.1:0-9068 GCA_040081365.1 Candidatus Eiseniibacteriota bacterium
TGGTGATCACCAGATCGTAGTCCGCCAGATGCTCGAGCTGGCCCGCGCGTTCGGGTCCGCTTGTCAGCGTCTGCACGCGCAACTTCGGCGCGAACGTGCGCGCCTCGCGTTCCCAGTTGTGCACCACCGATGCCGGGCACACCACCAGGGCCGGCCCCTTGCGCTTGGCTCCGGCGCGCAGGTGCAGCAGCCACGCCAACGCCTGCACGGTCTTGCCCAACCCCATATCGTCTGCCAGTACGGCGCCCAGCCCGAGCGACGATGTCCAAGCCAGGAAGTCGAGCCCCTGCTGCTGGTACGCACGCAGCTCACCCTCGAACCCGGCCGGAATCGCCACGGTCGGCAGGCCCCTGAAGCGCTTGATCTTCTCGCGCAGCTCGCGCACGGCCTGCACGGAGGCGTCATCGAGCCCCAGTTGTTCGAATGCGTCCAGGGTCTCGGGGCGGGCCTGCGCCAGTTGCCACAGGCTCAGCGTCTGCTCACCGGTGCCGGGTTCGATCCCCAGGTCGGCCAGCGCGTCGAGCGACTGGTCCAGCAGCTCCACGCCCTCGCGCCGTACCCAGCCACCGCTCAGCTTCACCCACGGCGCCTCGGCGGCGCGAAGCCTCGCCAGGTCGCTTTCGTTCATGCTCAGCAGTTCCGACTCCCACTGCGCGGAGACCTGCAGCAGGTCCACGCCCGAGCGCTTGGCGCTCACGCGAGTCCGGAACGCCGTGGCGGGCCCGAACAGCGCATGGGCCGCGCGCGTACCCACCCAGCTCATGCCGGCGGGCCGTCGCTCCCACGCCGCGGCCAGCGCACTCACAATGCGGGGCGTGAGCTTGACGTGCCGGCGCAGGCCGTGCGGTCCGGCGGGTGCGACCCGTGCACCGGTGCTCTGCAGCCACTCCACACCCGCGCGCACCGAATCGGCATCGGGCAGATGGATCAACGCCTCACCGTCATCGCGGACCGGCTTCTGTTCGCCGTCGCCCGGCGCGAGCAGGGCTTCGTCGACCTCGGCCCATTGGCCGTTGAGCCCCAACTCGAAGAGGTGCTCGCCTGCGGCCAACGGTGCGCGGGCGGGCCACGTGAGCCCGGGCGTGAGCGCGAACAGCCGGAAGTCCAGCCGGTCGTCCGCATCGAGGTCCAGCGCCACCGTCAGCTTCACCGGATGCGTGGCGATGTGGGACTCGAACGCCGCGCGCGCGGTCGGTAGTGCATGCGCCAGAAGTTGCACCATCGCTCCCGCGTCGGCGCGAGCGATGGGCAGCGCGGGCGCCGACAGGAAACCGCGCACGATCTCGGACGGCAGTGCCGAGCGCAACGGCGAGAGCACGCCCTCCACCACCACCGCGAACAGTGGCTCCGACGCGAACTCCGTGCGAGAGCAGATCAGCAGTGCCTCGCTCGCCGGGCGTTGGCTGCCGTCCGCGCCGTGTACGACCAGGACCAGCCGGAGCGTGCCATCCGGAGCGACGACCAGGCTGGGGAGCAACTCGGCCGGCGCGGCATCGAAGCGCACGAGCTCGCCCGGGACGATGCCAGCCTGCGCGAAGGTCGCGGCGCTCGCGGCGTCGCTCCAGCGTACGTGTGGCGAGGGTAGGATCGACAACAGCAGGCGCGCCAGTGGCGAGATCGGCGCTGGCGAGTTGCCGCTGCCATAGCGCGCGGCCTGTTCGGACTCTTGCGCGCGCACCAGTGAATCGAGCAGCTCCTGCTGGTCATGCGGGAGCGTGGTCCGCTGGCCGCGCAGGTTGCTCAGAAGCTGTCGCAGTTGCTCGGGCGAACGCGGTTGGTCCGGCAGGCGCGGCGAAGTGAGCCGGGTCTCGACCAGGATCACGTGCCCGAACTCGCGGGCGGGTGTGAGCGACAGCACCAGGCGAAGCGAGCGCTCGTCGGAGGTCACGGCGGTGCGTCGTGCCGCCCATTCGGCGAGCTGGCGTTGTAGGACGAGGGCCTGCTCCCGTGCCGCTTGCTCGGCGATGTTGGAGCGCTCGGCGAACGCCGCCAGCTCGGGCGGGATGAGATCGACCTGATGCCGGATGAGCACCCGCGCGAGCTGCCAGCAACGGATATCGGGGTCCTCCACTTCGATCGCACGCTGCAACTCGCTGTAGCCGACGCGGGCGATCTGCAGCGCATTCTGCGGGAACATGCTCATGAGCGTGCGATAGCGATCGAGCGGATTCGCCTGTGCCCGGAAGATGCTGAGCAGGTTGCGTGGCGGCGCGAGTTCCCGGCGCGCGGACGGCTGCACCACCGGCCGCGCGGGTGCGGGCTTGGGAGTACTGAGACGCGCGACCGGTGCCGCCCCACCCTCCTCCGGGGCATCGTCAGGAGACGCCAGCATCAGCTTCAGCTCGTCGGTCTCGACCTCGGGGTCGGCATCGGCCAACTCGAGCACGTGCATGGCGACCGCATAGGCGTGCTTGCAGTTGGGCCCCACCGGGCAATCACACGCGGGGGCCCACTGGAGGTCGCGGAGCCGCCAGCCGGTGTCGTAGGTTGTCGTGCCATGGACGTTCGCTCGCACCTGCCCGGGCCGGAACAACAGACGACCCACCGCATCGTTGCGCCAGTAGTCCATGCCACGTTTGCGGCTGCGGGCATCGAACAGCGCCATACGGCGTTCCAGCGCCTCGAACGTGCGTTCAGCGAGCTTGGTGAGGTGGGGCGGCACGGTGGCTCTTCTGCGAGGAGTGGGGAACGGGCGGACGAGGCACGATGTTACCGCGAGTCAGGTCCCGAATGGAACTCGCGGTTCGGCAGACGCCACAAGAAGGCCCACGGCCGGCCGATCGACTGAAGCGAACCAGTGCCGCCTCGCGCCAGGGGCAGAGCGGGCCCTCCTACCGCTCCCAGCGATGTGCGCGCAGCATGCGCATGACTTCGTGATCCAGCAGCCGACCGTCGCTCGTGGCCAGGTTGGCGTCCACGTGACGCGGCTGGCGCATGCCCGGGATCACCGTGGAGACATCCGGGTGCGTCAGGATGAACCGTAGCGCCAGCTCGGGCATGCTCATGCCGGCCGGGATGTCCGGCTTCAGCCGCTCGGCGCGCTCGACGCTCTGGCTCAGCTTGTCGCCAGCGAAGTAGATGTTCCGGAAATCGCCTTCGGGCCATGTGCTCACGCGCGTCAGCGTGCCCGTGAGCGTACCCTCGTCGAATGGTACGCGCGCGATCACGGCCACACCCAGTTCGCGGCACACCGGGAACAGGCGGTCTTCCGGCGCCTGGTCGAAGATGTTGTACACCACCTGCACGGCATCGATGAGCCCGGTACGCAGCGCGCGGATGCCGTTCTCGGGCTCCCAGCGGTTCACGCTGATGCCGATCGCGTTCACCAGCTTCTCGCTCTTCAATGCCGCCACGGCCTTCTGCCAGCGGTCGTCGGCGGTCCACTCGTCGTTCCAGACGTGGAACTGCAGCAGGTCCAGTGTGCTCACGCCGATGTTCGCCAGGCTCTTCTCGGCGTACTCCCGGATGTGATCCGCCGGGAACGCCTCATCGAGAGTCGTGGTGGGCGCGGCCGGCCACTTCAAGTTCTTGGGCGGGACCTTGCTCGCGCTGTAGAGGCGTTGATCGGGATGCGCGCGCAGGAGCTGTCCCAGCAAGCGCTCGCTGTGCCCCTGCCCATACGCATACGCCGTGTCGAAGAAGTTACAGCCCAGAGCCACGGCGCGCTCGAGCGCCGCCATGGACTGCTCGTCATCCGAGCCCGTCCAGCCCGCCATGCCCCACATGCCATAGCCGACTTCCGTGACGGGCCAACCGGTCCTTCCGAACGTGCGAGTGCGCATGGGGGCTCCTGGGGGGGGCGTGCTTCGTCACAGGACGACGAGTCTGCGCGACGTGTGCGTGCCGGCGGTTTCCAGTCGGAGCCAGTAGAGCCCTGGATTGAGACCCCGGCGAGCGAAGCGGATATTCTGGGCCCCTGCAAGGCGGTGTTCGTCGACGAGTGTCCGGACCACCCGTCCCTGCGCATCGAGCAAGGTGAGGCGGATGGGACCGGCGTTCGCGAGGCTGAATCGTACGTCCGTTTGGTCGACCATCGGGTTGGGCAGCGGACGGCTCAGGTGGGTGGTGGTCACCGCGGGTGCGCGCGTCAGGGCGATGCGGAGTCCCGCCTGTTCCACCGTCGTGGTGTGCTGCGCGAAATCGCGGACCTCGAATCGGAGCAGCGCGTCGTCACTCACCGGGCCCTCGGCCATCCATCGGTAGCGACCGGTGTTGGGGCAGGCCAGGGCGATCGTCTCCCATGGTCCGGTGGGACCGGATCGCGAGAGTCGGATATCCACCCCCTGAACCATCAGATCGTCGCTCGCGTACCAATGCAACTCGTAGGGCTCACCCACCACGATCGGCTCGTCCGGCTTCACGAGCGACAGGCCCACCGGCGGGGCGGCATCGGTCACGACCCGCGCGAGGCCGGTTGCCGGCCGGCCGGCGGCCTGAACGAAGAGTCCCCCCACCCAGTCCGCGCCGGCGTCTGGAGCCAGAGCATGCACGTACAAGTAGTAGTCCATCCGTGCATTCCACGGCGTGGGGACCGCATCTGCGGTTCCGAGTCGGACGACGTTCTGGCGAGCAACGCCATTCTGCAGCGCAAAGTTCCCGCCCGCGTGCAGCTCCCCTCCTTCCAACTGCAATGCCATCACGCTCGAGAGCCCGCTGCTGTCATGGATGCCCGGGGCCCATGCCGTGGCAACGCCGGTCACGGCATCGACCGCACCCAGAGACATGCGTGCTGCGCCCCCCAGCGTCCAGAAGCCGCCGCCGACGAACAGCTGACCCGAGTCCCAGAGCAGCGCATTCACCGTCCAATCCGGTGCCGGATTCCAGTCGCGAGCACGTGCGGTGCGGATATCGAGGGCCGCGAGGTTCGGACGTGCAGCGCCGCCGGCCTCGTTGAACTGCCCGCCCAGGTACACGGTGCTGTCGTGCACGACGATGGCGTGCGCCAACGGATCCAGCTGGTATCGAAGCGCGGGGTCCCACGGGAGCACCGCGCCCGTGACGGCGTCGATCGCGGCGACCGCGATGCGCGGCAGGCCGCCCGCCCACGCGAAGTCACCTCCTGCGTAGAGTGTGCCGTTCGCCAGGGCCAACGCGTGGACGTTCGCGTAGTCACGCTTGCCTTGGATCCCCGGGTTCCAGGCCGTGGCCGCACCGGTGATGCGATCGAGCTGCGCGATGTGCTCTCGAGGCCGTCCACCTGCCGTACTGAAGTTTCCACCGGCATAAACGTGCTGGTCGTCCACCAACAGCGAGATGACCCCGAGGTCGGCCTCAGGGGCCCATGGGGTAGCAGCGAACGTGGCCAACGACAGCGCGCCCAGATTCCTGCGCGCCACACCTCCAGCGCTCTGGAAGGTGCCGCCGGCCAGCGTGCCGTACGCGGACTCGCCCCAAGCGACGATCGGTCCTCCGAAGCTCGGGGACCAGGGCAACAATGCACCGGTGGAAAGCTCGAGCGCGGCTGCGCGAAGTCTGGGGCTCCCTGCCATCTGGTAGAAGCTGCCGCCCACGAGCACCGCGGAACCCTGGATCGAGAGGGCCAGCACGCCGAGCTCGGCGGGGACGCGGTACAGGATCGTGTCGCCCAAGAGGGAGTCGACGGCGGTGACCTCGAATCGCGGGCGGTCCAGCGCCGGGATCTCTTCGCCCCCGAGGATCACGCCGGGGCCCCCCACCGCGATCGCGCGAACGGCGTAAGGAATCTGGGGCGCCCACTCCGATAGTTCCGCGCTGCCCTGCATGAACGCGCAAACGTGCGCGCGGGCGACTCCGTCCACGCTCACGAAGCGACCGCCGACGAACAGCCGGTCCCCCGAGACCTTCAGTATGTAGACCTGTGCGGTATTCCGGAGCACGACTTCGCGCAGCTCCGGGGCCCAATCGCTCAACTCACCGCTCACCCGATCGAAGGAGGCGAGTGAGTAACGCACCTTGCCGTCGATCCGACTGAACTCACCACCCACCACGAGTTGGTCGTGCGTCGCACTAAGGGTGAAGACGCTGCCGGCGACCACGGGCGCCCACGGCTGGACGGCACCCGTCGTGCGGTCGACGGCGGCCAGATGCATGCGGTCCACGCCACCGATCCGTGTGAACTCGCCGCCCAGATACACGCGCTCGCCAACGAGCTGCATGGTGAGTACCGGCTTATCCGCGACAGGCGCCCAGTCGTCCATCGTGCGGTCTGAGCGGAAGTGCGCAAGATGGGAGCGCCGAAGTCCGCCGACCCGAAGGAACGAGCCGCCGATGTACCACCCGCCCTGGCCATCCGGGATGATCGCGTTGACCGCCCCCTCCACCTGGGGCCAATCCCGATCGATGTCCTCCGAGGCCCCATCGACTCCGACGAGTCCGCCGGTGACCGGGCCGAGGTAATTGAACGCCCCACCCAGGTAGAGTTCCTGATCGCGGATCTGCATCCCGAAGACCATGCCATCCGTGGTCCATGCCCGTGGATCGGCGACCTCGATGGCGCGGACGGGATTGAACGGCGCACACGTGAGCACCAGCAGTGTCAGCAGATGGCGCCAGAGGTGATCGGCAGGACGTGGCATGGGCCCTCCGTTCGCGCGCGGATGCGCAGGAATCAGGGGCCGACCTTACGCCACAGGACCCTTGCCAGCAATATCAATCGCATACCACTGCCCTCTGCCCCGGTCAGCGCTTGCCCGTCCCGTTGCACCAGTGGCAGACCTTCATGTGGCCCGACGTGTAGATGGTCGTGTCCAGGATCTGCTTGCTGACGTCGCTGTACGTCCAGCCCTGCGTGGTGGTGGGCGCCACGTAGATCTGGCCCATGCCGCGACAGCGCACGCAGACGTTGCTGCTCAGCGATCTCGTGAACGAGAACGCCTGCCCGCTCGAGCCGCCCGAACTGCTCGACGGCGTCGAGGTCTCGGGCACCAGGTAGCGGGCCTCACGCTCGGCGGCGAGTTCCGCGTCGCGCTCCTTCTGGAAGCGCGCCATGTCCTCGCGCGCACGTTGGCCGGCCTGGATGCGCTCCCGGTTCTTGGCCAGCCGCTGCTCGTCTCGTGTCTCGGAGTAGTGGCCCGTGCGCCGGTCGAGGCGCAACAGCATCGACGTGGTCATGTCGAAGTACTCGTACGCTCTGTCGGCGGCCACGGTCACTTCGGTCTTGTCCTGCGGCTGCCACGGGCTCTCCCAGTGACTGTCCCCGATATGGGTCCGGTACTTGTTGATGCGACGGATCTCCTTGTCGCCGAGCACGTCGTAGTCGCCGTTCTGCCACACGAATGCGCCGTCGGCGGGCACGCCATCGAGGAACCGGCCGAAGAACGTGCCGCGCTTACGGTCGATCAGCCGGCCGTAGCCCGTGGGCACCAGAGAGCGTCCCACCTGGTAGCCCGAGCCGATGAACTCCATGCTGTCGGCCAGCACGCAATGCAGCAGCGACTCGCCGTCTTCCAGCGGTCGCGACTCGATCACGCGCGCGATGACGTTGGCTTCGGCCACGGGAATGCCGAACCGGCACGGGCCCCGGTACGGGGGCGCGCTCACCGACAGCACCACGCCCTTGCCGGTGATCGCATGATCGCCGAGGAACATGCGGCCCACCGGCCATGCCAACACACGTCCGCGCGTGAACCGCTGCCAGTCGCGCGCCGGGTACTCGATGCTCCACGAGAACGCCCCGCGCTCCGGGTCCCAAGCGGCCGCCAGCCGGTCCGGTGAAACCACTGCTTCCCACAGGAATCCGGCGCGATCCTGGAACGCGGGTGCTTCCCAGCCCTTCGGCATATCGGCCGCCAGGCTGTGGTCGCGGGGGTCGTACACCAGGTGCCAGCCCTCGCCCCGGTAATGGGAGAAGCCGTAGCTGCTGGACGTGTCGGCTCCCTGGAGCGCGTCCACGAACTCCTTGAAGTCCGCGTCGGCCGGCGCCGGGTTCGTGACCAGCGCGGCGCGGTAGGCCGCGAGCGAATCCCGGGTCGCGGCGCCGAAGTGGTCTTCGAGATCGGTCAGCATCTGGCGCGCGATGGCTTCGGCCTTCGGACTGTGGAACGAGCCTGCGGCCAGGCCATGCACCACGTACTTCTGGTATTCCCGGGCTTGCTCCCACTGGCCCGCACCGATATGCGCCCGCACCAGATTCGAGAACATGAAGTCCAGGTCGGGCGTGTTGGCGACGTTGCGGTAGGTGGCGACCGCGCTCTCGAAGTCCCACACTTCCATGAGCAAGTCGCCCTGGAGATAGCGGATCATGGTGGTGTTGCCATCGTACGGTGGCTCGAGTGCGTTGTAAGCGGCCTCGAGGATCTGGATCTGATCGCGGTGCCCAAGGCCCGTGGCTCGCGCCGTGGCCAGCATGACCGGGGCCCGCTTCGGGTATTTCTTGGTGAGCGGCTTCAACGCGACTTCCCGGTGATCGAAGTCGATGTAGTACGCCATGCGCCCGATCGCACTCATGGCCTCGTGATCCTTGGCGCCATCGGCGAGCGCTCCGTAGATCTCGAGCGCCTCCTTCCAGGCTTTCTGCTGCTCCAGCGCAAGGGCCACGCGCCACGCGGCATCGGGCAACCGCACGATCGCGTCGCGGTCGCTCCGGAGCCGCTTGCCCAGCGCCAGCACCTTGGCGAAGTCCTTGGCCTCGTAGGCCTGCCGGATGCCGGCGCGGTCCACGGCGGCCTCAGCCGCGTGAGCGTTCAGCGGGAAAGCCGCGAACAGCGTCATGAGCAGCGTGCTCAGCGCACGGAACCTGGAATAACGCATCACTTGTTCTCCGGGACGGGTCGGGATCGGTGGTGAGAGCCAACCGCCCGCGCGTGCACGCCGTGTGCAACGTTCGGGTCGGACGTGCGGCGGTCGTGGGCGGTCCGTGCAGGCGCGCGGCACTCCCACCACGTCCGGAACGGCCATGCCCGGAGGCGACTTTACATGGAACTGGCCGGGCTCCGGCAGGGCCGCGGCCCGAGTGCGGAGTGCCGGGGTTCCGGCCGATAACCAGCGGACCACTCTCCTGCCCCCCCGGGGTGGCGTCTGGCATCGTCCGGTGCCATGTTCGCCGGGTGTCGGTCGCCGCGCCGGAGGATCCGCATGCATCGATCAGAGGA
>JBEBGT010000615.1:0-2377 GCA_040081365.1 Candidatus Eiseniibacteriota bacterium
CCGGGGTGCCCGCCTCGCGCCCGCTCGCCGAGGCTTTCCCGACACGCATCGTCCCGGTACCGGGGCCGTGCCCCCGCCCCCCGGCCGTTCGCCGGTGTGCGGGCGACACGGAACCCGAAACGCCCTCTGGCCGCGAAGCGGCCGGATGGGCGGTCCCTGAACCACCCGAAGGAGCCTCACCCATGCCGAACCCGACCCCTCCGAACCCCACCTGGGGCCTGCCGTGGAACTTCGCCGGTCTGGACGCCGAGTACTCCGCGTTCGACTCGAGCCGCGTGGCCGTGCTGCCCGTGGGCTACGACTTCAGCACGAGCTACCAGGGCGGCACGCGCTGGGGCCCGCACGCGATCCTCACGGCGTCGCGCAACATGGAGGTGTGGGACGACGAACTGGGCGCCACCTACCAGGCCGGCATCCACACGCTGCCCGAGTTGGAGACCACGGCGCTCGGGCCCACCGACATGGCCAAGCGGGTCGAGGACGCGTTCGACTGGATGTACGCCGCCGGCAAGCTGCCGGTGATGCTGGGCGGTGAGCACAGCATCACGGCCGGCGCCGTGCGCTCGGCGCTCAAGAAGTACCCGAAGCTCTCGGTGCTGCAGCTCGACGCGCACGCCGACATGCGTGACAGCTACCTGGACTCGCCCGACTCGCACGCCTGCGTGATGCGCCGCATCCGCGAGGTCTGCCCGGCCTCGTCGGTGGGCATCCGTTCGCTGTCCGAGGAGGAGGCGCAGTACCTGAAGGCGCATCCGGCGCCCATCTGGAGCACGCGGCAGTTCCGCGCGCTCAAGGGTGACTGGAAGGCCATCCTCGACTCGCTCACCGACGACGTGTTCGTCACGTTCGACCTGGACGGTCTGGACCCGGCCTACCTGCCGGGCACCGGTACGCCCGAGCCGGGCGGGCTCGACTGGTACGAGGCCAGCGACCTGATCGGGGCCGTGGCCGCGAAGAAGCGCATCGTGGGTTTCGACGTGGTGGAGCTGGCGCCACTGCCGGGCAATGTGGCGTCGGACTTCCTGGCCGCGCGCATGACCTACCGCATGATCGGCCACATGCTCAAGAGCCAGTCGAACAGTGCGGCGAGCGGCTCCGCGAAGTCCGCGGCCGCGACGGGCGCACGATGAGCACGGCCACCGGGACCGCCAAGCTGGTGTTGCGCCGCGGCGAGGATCGCCGCGTGCGCGGCGGCCATCCGTGGATCTTCAGCAACGAGGTCGAGGAGTGGCTGGGCGGGGTGGAGGACGGCGGGCTGGTCGACGTCGTCGACCAGCGCGGCGCGTTCCTGGGCCGCGCGTACGTGAACCGGCACAGCCTGATCTGCGCGCGCATGCTGACGCGCGGCCGTGACGACATCGACACCGCGTTCTTCGTGAAGCGCCTGGAGCGCGCGAAGAAGCTGCGCGATGCCGTCTACCCGAACGAGCCGGCGGTGCGCATGGTGTACGGCGAGTCCGACCAGCTGCCCGGGCTCGTCATCGATCGTTATGGCGACTGGCTGTCGGTGCAGGTGCTCACGCTCGGCATGGAGCGCCGGCTCGAGGAGCTGAAGCCGGCGATCGAGGCCGTGTTCGCCCCGAAGGGCGCGATGCTCGTGGCGGACTCGCCGCTGCGTACGCTCGAGGGGCTCGACCAGCGCCGCGAGGTGTGGTTCGGCGACGTGCCCGAGCGTGTGGCGGTGCAGGTGGGCGGCTTCGCGCTCGAGGCCGATCTGGCCCACGGGCAGAAGACCGGGCTGTTCCTGGACCAGCGCGAGAACCGCAAGCGGGCCGAGGCCCGCGCGCAGGGCCGCACCGCACTCGACGTGTTCTGCTACCAGGGCGAGTGGGCGCTGCACCTGGCCCGCGGCGGGGCCACGAGCGTGCTGGCGATCGACAGCTCGGAGCCCGCGCTGACGCTGGCGCGTGCGAACGCCGAGCGCAATGGCATGAGCGACCGCGTGCAGTTCCTGCGCATGGATGCGTTCGATGCCATGCGCAAGCTGGAGCGCGAGGGCCGGCGCTTCGGCATCGTCGTCTTGGACCCGCCGGCGCTCATCAAGTCGCGCCGCGCGATCGCGGCCGGCGCGCGGGCGTATCGCGAGCACAACAAACTGGCGATGGGCCTGCTCGAGGAGGACGGCATCCTGGTGACGTGCTCGTGCAGCCATCACCTGGACGACGACATGTTCCGCCAGGTGCTGCTCGAGTCGGCGCGTGCGGCCAAGCGCCCCATGCGCGTCCTGGACTGGGCGGGCGAGGCGGCGGACCATCCGCGGCTGCTCGCGGTGCCCGAGACGCACTACCTCACCTGCGCGGTGCTGCAGGCGCTGTAGCGCTCGAACCGCAGCCTCACGGACGCCCGCGGCGGGACACCCGGCCGCGGGCGTTCTGTC
>JBEBGT010000100.1:0-9046 GCA_040081365.1 Candidatus Eiseniibacteriota bacterium
TCGGCTTCGTGTCACACGATCTGGCTTCACCGAACCCCAACGGTGCCGGGTCGGGACGAGCGGCCACGCAGATGAAGGGAGTCGCGAGCAGGCCGTAGTCATGGATGACGGAGGCCGTCGTGAGCGTCAGGGAGGTCCGGGCAGGAAGCCCGGACCGACCGTTCCCCTCTGCTGCATGGTCCCCCGTCCCGACCGTGACCCGGAATCGGCGAAGGCCGGGTTCGTCGAGAAGAGTTACCTGCCGGCGACAAAATGCGGGTTCTCGATGATCCCGAGCGCGTTGCCGTACGGGTCGGCGACGATGCCCACGCGGATGCCGCCGCCCACGTCGGCCACGGCGCTCAGCGACTTGGCCCCTGAGGCCAGCAGGTGCGTCCAGGCCTCGTCGGCGTTGGGCACGCCCCAGTACGCCACCACGCCGCGGTTGCCCGGCTGGTGCAGTTCGCCCTCGGTGGGCACCAGGCCCAGCTCGTAGCCGGCGATGTTGAAGCCCACGTAGAACGGTTCGTCGAAGTACGGCTCGACGCCGAACACCTCGGCGTACCACGACTTGGCGGCGGCGATGTCGGTGACCGGGTAGATGGCGGTCATGAGGGCGGTGGAGAACGCGGACATGGCGGACCTTTCGGGATGTCGGGCCCCGGCGGCGTGCGCGCGCTGGCGGGCGCGGTCACCGGGGCGGTCGAGTGTCGGCACGCCGGTGCGGAACGTGGTCACGGGCGTGGGTGCGTCTTCGAGTGCAACCGGTGCCGACCAGGCGGCGGGATCGGTCGAACGAGTCGGTTCTGCGAGCAGGGTCGGGTCCATGACCATGATGATGACTTCCTGATGTGGGGCATGTGAGCCGCGCGGCGTCGTGCTGCGCGAGCGATGGTGCGGGGGTGTCGAGGTTGGTGAGTGCCGAGGCGAACGGGATCGTGATGTCGGATGAGCGGACTGCCGCGCCGGGTGCGGCCGTCACGGGTTGCGACGCCCATGCGGCCTGCGGCCACGGAACGCCCGGGGTTACTTGGTGAGTGACGGGGTGCGGAGCACGAAGCCATAGCGGTCTTCGTTCACCCGACCCTTGAGGTGCAGCGCGCGCCCCGAGACCACGGCGCCGTGGCCGAAGTCGCTGCGCACGCGGTCCAGGGCCTCGCACAGCGCGGCGCGCCGGCCGGCCTCGCGTTCATCGAAGAGCGCGCCCTGTTCGGCCGCACCATGGGCGAAGTTGGAGAGCGTGACGCCGATGGCGTGCAGTGAGACGCGCCGCGTGTAGAGCCGCGTGTGCAGCTGCAGCGCCAGTTCAAGCACCACCGGGTCGACCGCGGACGGTTGCTTGAGCGAACGCGACTGATCCGCCGACTCGCCGTCACTGTAACGCAGGCGCACCCCGATCGTGCGTGCAGTCAGTGACAATTCTCGCGCGGCCCGGCACGCGCGACCCACGAGGTACTCCAGCATGCCGTCGATCTCGCGCGGGTCGGCGGTGTCGGTGCGGAACGACGTCTCGCGCGAGATGGACAGCGGCACCTCGCGCGCGATGACCGGCGCCGTGTCGCGCCCGCGGCAGCGCTCGAACAGCAGACGGCCCGGCGAGCCGAACAGCGCTTCGAGCGTGCCGATGGGCAGTGCACGCAACTGGCCGATGGTGCGGATGTTCATCCCGCGCAGCGTCTTGGCATACGCGTGCCCCACGCCCGCGAGCTGTTCGATGGGCCGGCCCACCAGGAACGCCTCGGCCTCGTGCGCGTGCAGGCGCGCCAGGCCGTCGGGCTTCTTCGTCTTGCCCACCAGCTTGGCCAGCATGCGGTTGGGCCCGATGCCGCAGGTCACGGTGAGGCCCGTGTCTTCGAGGATCGCGGCTTTCAGCCGCGACGCTGCTGCGGTGAAATCTCCGTGCACACGCTCCGTGCCCGTGAGCTCGAGGTAGGCCTCGTCCAGATACGTCTCGACGTCCGGCGACAGCTCGCGGCAGCGGTCGAACAGCCGTTCGGCGTAGCAGCGGTACACCTGCGCGTGGCCCTCGATGATGATCGCCTTGGGGCACAGCCGTTTGGCCTCGGACAGCGACATGCCCGCCTTGAGCCCGAACCGCCGTGCCTCGTAGGAGCACGACGCGATGACCCCGGCGCCCACGATGACGGGCTTGCCCTTGAGTCTCGGGTCGCGCTGCTGCTCGATGGCGGCGAAGAACGCGTCGATGTCGACGTGCAGCACGGCGCGGTCGGGCTCGGGTGTGGTGTTCATGGTGGTGCCTCGCGATTCCCGGGGCTGCACGGTCCCTGCGGCGATGACAGGCGCGCGGCGTCATGCCGTGCGCGGGTTCACGACGGTCTTACCCTTCGCGCGTCATCTCCATGCGCCAGTTGGTCTCCCACGTCTTGCCGCCATCGGAGGAGAACGCCTGCTCCCAGCGCGCCGACGTCGGCGTGATGTCCGTCCAGTGGAACACCACGCGGATCGGCTGGCCGTCGAGCTCGTCGTCGCCGTAGAAGTCGCCGCGCCCGTTCTCGAACCGGCCCACCACCGGCGGCTGCAGCTCGCAGCCGCGGTCGTCGACCCAGTACAGGCTCCAGAGCCGCGTGCGCGGGTTGAAGATGCGCAGCGTGAGCCCTTCGATGGGCCGGCCGTCCGGGAACGTGGCCGCGAAACGATCGACGTTGCCGAGTCCGCCCAGCACCGGGCGCACTTCTTGGAGTGCCTCGAACTCCTGCCAGTCGGTGCAGCGTGCCAACCGGCGCACCAGGCGCTGGTTGCGCACGCGCCAGCGGCTGCCGGGGCCGGTGAACAGGAAGTCGAAGTCGTGACGGCCGTCCGTGATGGGCTTCATGCGGGCCTCGGAACACCGGCCGCTGCAGGCCGGTGGAATGGAGCCTTCTCGCGCCATACCGGCGCGAGCGCTGCGCTAAGGGAGAGAACGCGGGGGCTCGGCTGATGCAGTGGTGCGGTGCGCCGCGGGCTCACGACGCCGGGGGAGGGCAGCGCGGCCAGCGACTCACGGGTCGCCACGCGGCACGCAGGCATGTTACTGCACAAAAGTGCAGCATGGCAAGCAGTCATTCTGGAGGTGGCCCAACAAATATCGCCACAACGTGTTACCGCGACACGGTCAGGGAGATCGCTTGGTTCGAGAGGCCCTGGGACTCGCGCATGCGCGCCTCCAACCTCGGAGGAGCGCATGCGCGAGGTACTGAAGACGTCTGCAACGGACTGCCCTGCAGTGTGTTGGCCGCCAGCATCAGGACTTGACTCATTCTTCGCTTCACGAGTGCCGACAGAGTGCATAGACTACTAGTGTATTGCTGCCCGCCGGATCAGCAGAACATCGCCCCCGGCGGGCTTCATTTTTTTCCCTGGGGCTGCATATGACCTCTGCACTTTCGCCAGAACCAGCCGAGAAGCGCGCGTTCGCCTACTTCGATGCCCAGAATCTCTTCAACGCCGCGAAAGAGGCGTTCAGTGAGCACGGGGGCTACGATCAACCGAACTACGATCCGCTCAAACTGGCGGCGTACGTCTGCCGAATCCAAAGCTGGCGCTTGGACAAGGTGCATCTCTACACGGGCATTCCGGAGCAGACGGACAGACGCCATGCCTGGTGGAACCGCAAGCTCCAAGTTCTCGGTTCCCGTGGTGTGGTGACGTTCTCTCGACCACTCCGATACCGGGAGCAGCAGATCGTCCTCAGGAACGGGACAAGCTCGTACGGGCGAGTCGGACGCGAGAAAGGCATCGATGTCAGGCTTGCGTTGGACATGGTCAGGCATGCGCTCGAGAACCAATACGACGTGGCGCTCGTGTTCAGTCAGGATCAGGACCTGTCCGAGGCGGTCAAGGACATCACGCTGATCGGGCAGCAGCAGAGCCGTTGGATCAAGGTGGCGTCAGCGTTTCCGGTCGGCGCCTCCCAACGAGGCCCTGACGGGTTCGAGCGGAATGAGCGGGGAATCAACGGAACCAAAGTCGTCCGGATTCCAAAGTCCGCGTACGACGCCTGCATCGATCCACTCGACTACAGTCGCCCGCTCGGGCCGGGACGCTAGTAATCATCCGCGCAGGCAAGAAGAACTTGTCGCTCAGGAGTGGGCAGCTTCAGGCGACCGAGATTCCCTGTGCGAGCCCCGCGGCCGACAGGGCGTCCAGGGCCGGCAGCGCGTCCGGGCTGCACACGAACACGTGCTCCTGGTTCACGAGGTGGCCCACCGTGCCCACCTTCTTGCCGCCCGGGTTGTAGATGCCGATCTTGGCACCCACGTAGCGCGTGTAGTCGCGCGTCACCGACACGACGTGGCCACGGCTGCCCAGCAGCGCCAGCATCTCGTCGCGCGTGATGTAGCCCTCGTTGCTGAACGACACCACCAGGTGCCGCGCGCGCACGTTGGCGATCACGTCGGCGAGCGCGTCCTTGCAGCGCCGGCGCGAGTTGAACGGGCTCTGGTAGGTGCGGCAGTCGACGCGTTTGCACGCGACTCCGTAGTGCTCGGGCTTGTCCCAGCGCACCAGCGTTTCCCAGATGTGATAGTTGCCGCGGTACGAATGCTGGTTGTAGGGCGGGTCCAGGTACGCGATGTCGCCCTCCAGCGTGCGCGCGGCGTCGCCGGCCTCGAGCATGTGCGCTCCGCAGCGCTCGGCCGTGGTGCGCGGCAGCACGTCGGGCATGCGCAGCTCGAGCTCGTTGTGCGAGCGCGGCGCCCAGGACTTCAAGTACGCCATCTGCAGTCCCGTGGTCGAATCGACGCGGTCGGCCGCCTCCATGAGCGCCACCAGCAGCACCGCTTCGAGCAGCGGCGGCAGCGCCTTGGCCGCGATCGCCTCGCGGATGGCGTCGATGCGCGCGCCGTTACGAGGCTGGAAGAAGCGTGACTGTTCGCAGAACGAGTGCGTGAAGTAGCCCGGCGCGCCCGGCAGCTGGTTGAACTCGGCGATCAGGCGCTGGGCGTCGTGCAGCACGCTGTCGCGGTCGGCCTCGACGTAGCAGCGCGCCAGCGTGTACGCGTACTGGTTGTGGTCGTTGGCCCGCACGCGGTAGCCCGCGGCTTTGAGCGCATGCCCCACACGCGACGTGCCCGCGAACAGGTCGAGCACGGTGCGCGTGCCGCCGGCCGTGTGCGCGCCCAACTGCTCGATGACCCCGAGGATCGTGGGCAGGAGCGTGCGCTTGGAGCCCAGGTGCTTGATCATCGCACCGAGCGCGCGATCGGCACGGGCGCGCAGTGCGCGCACCGCCGTGTCGAGCGGCCGCCATGCATCGCGCGCCGCAGTCGCTCTCCTGAGCGTGTGGTGGAGTCCGTTCCCAGCATGGGGTGGAGAGTAGCACGCGCGGGGGCGGACCAGGTCAGTGGCCGCGCGGCCCCCGGACTGCCCACATGCGTTCGCGTGTGGCAGTTCAGTGGCCCCGGGGCCACCGGATCGCCCACCTGAGTTCGCGTGTGGCAGCGGACGGGCTGCTATTCAACAGCGTGCTCCGGGGTGCGGGCTCAGCCGACAAGCCGATGTGGCATCTCGTTCCAGCACCGTCGGTCCAGTTGTCGCCCCGTCTCGTGCTTGCGGATGCCGCCCCATTGCTTGAAGAAGAACGGGACACGCGCCTTCCGGCACTGATCCCGGATCTCCCGGACCCATTCCGCGTCCATGGGCCGCGCGCGTGGGCCGCTCTCGCCACCCACGATGACCCAGTTGATGCCTGTGGGACCGAGCGCATCGGTCAGTTCGAGTGGGCCCAGCAACGGCTCGCACGAGAGGAACCGAACTGCCGCCGGAATGGACGCGACGATTTCAGCGCGGCCTACATATTTCTGTGTCTCGACGCTGGTGCCGACCCAGACGTTCGGGTGCGTTTCACGCAGCGGGCCCTTGTGCTTCGCGAGCATCGCAAGGTGGCGTGCCATGCGTTCGGGGCGCTTGGTGAGCACCTGGAACTGGTGCCAGTGCGCCGCCTGCATGGTGGCGAAGACACTGTCGATGAACTCGTTCGGCACTTCGTCGTGGAACAGGTCGCTCATCGAGTTGACGAAGATCCGACGCGGTGTGCGCCAGCGCAGGGGCAGCTCGACCCGAGCTGGCCATAGGCGCAGGTCGAAGCCCTGCTCGAAGGGGTGCCCTGGCACACCCCGGAATCGCTCGGAGAATTTCTCGGCGTAGCAGTGCTTGCAGCCCGGGCTGACCTTGTTGCAGCCGGTCACCGGGTTCCAGGTCGCATCCGTCCATTCGATGGGGGAGCGGTCGCTCATGAATAGCCTCCCCGAGCGGGGGTGAGGCGCTTGGTGCGCCCCCTCTTGTTGTGCACTCCGCCTGGAGCATCGGCCCGCTCTCGCCCTGCCGATGCGCAACTACCCGGGCGGCCCGTGCCGGCGGGCCCGGCCATCCCCGCGACGCCGGCGTTCGGTCACGGGACCGCCCGAATGTGTGCGCGCGGATCGAGCGCGCGGTGTGGCGCGCACGCGAGCAACGCGTGCTGCGTACCCGTCCTCTCCACCGCGGCGCACGGCCCGGCGTCCACGGGTGCCGTGTGGTTCGTGACCGGGCGGACCCCGCGCGTCCTGCGCGACGTCCGGCGCCGCGGTAGAGGCGACCGGCGGGCTTCAACCGTCGAGGGTGACCATGTCGAGCCACCACAGGAGGTCGCCGCCCTGGAGCTGCAGTTGGTAGACGTCACCGCTCTCGTCGGTGACCGAGAAGTAGAAACGCGGGTGCTTGCCGGCGCGGTCGATCCAGCGCGCGTTCACGCGCGAGACGCGGTGCTCGCGTCCGCGGCGCCGGAACGCCACCGGAGTGACCGTGCCGCCGTGGAAGTCGGCGCGAACGGACACGGCTTCATCGAGGGATTCACTTCGCATGTGCGTCACGCATTCGCGTCAGGCATCGATGCCACGGCTTCACGTCATGAGGTGTGCCCCGGGTGGGTTGCCCGTGGAATGAGCTCGGAAGATCGCGGGTCGGAGTGTGAGTGGGGGCGTTGCCCTGCTGCGTACCGCGCCCCGCGCGCACCGGCCGCGAGCGCGCGAGGTACGGGGCCAGACCGGACGTACCGGCCCGGCCCCGGTATTCGGGACCTGGCACAACTGTCCTGAGTCGCCTGGAACGTGCGGGACGCAAGGCCGCTGGGGCCGCCTTCTGGCGAGGCCCGGCGCGGCGACGGCCGCAACCCAAGCGCAAGAGAATCTTACTGCACAATTGTGCAGTAAGGCAAGAGCTAAGTGTGGCGGGCCCTTCGCACCCCTGCGATGCTGCGCCCCGGTCGTCACGGCGCCGGGGCACCCGGTCGTCGTCGCTCCCTCGGTCACCGGGTCGCGCCGCAGTGACGGGCCCGCGCATGTGGCCGCACATCTTCCGGAAGTCGCATGCTGCGCCGGTCCGCCACCGCTCTACTGCTCGCCGCCACGCTGTCGCCGCTCGCCATCCCTGTGCTCGCCACGCCCGCCGCGACGAGTGGCGCGGGCCAGCGCGTCGACGCGCATGGCGTCTCGCTGTGGTACGAGGTGCGCGGTAACGCCGCGGGCCGGCCGCTCGTCATGGTGAACGGCGGCCCCGGGTTCGATCACACGTACGTGCTGTGCTCGGACGCGTGGGACCAGTTGGCGAAGAGCCGCCGCGTGGTGTTCTACGACCAGCGCGGCACGGGTCGCTCGTCGGCGGTCCGCAGTTACAAAGGAACTGCCGATTCTGCACGAGGCCGACGGCTATGAGAATCCAGGCGACCCCGACGCGCTACTGCGCCGCGATAGACTGCTCTCCTCGCGTGTGACGTCTTGGCGGGCGGCGCGAAAGAGCAGCGGGCGGGGGCTCTCGTATATGACTTCATCGGCTTGCCCCGACCACTACTACTTCAGTGGCCGCGTTTTGTTGTGGACAACGAATAAATATTGGTCTTACCATAAGTGTTGTCAGGATGTGGAGCCGATGGCGATGGTTTGGTCAATCGCCCAGAGACCCCCTGTATGTCCACACCGACACCGAGGGCCCGCTGGTTTCTCGCCTCAGCGCGAGGTCGCAGCGGCATGCCCAACCGTGGTGTTCCTATTCCACAGGGGGTAGTATGTTCGTTCGCAGGGTGATCGCGCCGCTGGCGGTGGGATGTGCGCTTCTCTCAGGGTGTGGCCGGGTCGCCGCACCAGTCGATCCTCAGGCGACAGTCGCCGAACCTCATGTCGAGCGCTTAGCCGTCCGGGGCGCAGTAGGCGCACGGGGCCGAAGTGGATTCTCGCCTCAGATTGTTGCGCAAAGAGCGTCCTCCGTTAGCTCCAACCCGACAGGCACTCCAGTCGGCTTGCCAGGGGGGGCATCAAGCGTCGAGTTCGCCGATGAGAACGGGAATCCGACCGGAGACCCCAGCGGTTCTGGCTGGGGCGGTGGTTTGACGAGTCTGAGGGTTGGTTACCAGCTCCCAGTAGATGTGATTGTCGCGCAAGCATACTCCCTCGGCCCGGTCCAACTCCTGGTGACCGAGTACGGCCAGCGAGGGTACATCCGTCGGGCAGATCTGGACGTCGCGGCATATTCGCCGACTCAGACCACACTGAGCCTCGCCTACCAAAAGCCAGGCATCAGTACTGACCTCGAGATGCCCACGATTGCAATCACCTCAAAGGTCGTCTTACTTGGGGGCGTCTCGGTGATTGTGTCGACCTATGATGCATGGTGCTCTCGTGACTCGCTCGGAGTCCGGACCATCTGGTGCGAGAACACTCCTGATGCCCCGATGTCGGTCGGCGAGGTTGCCGCAAGTGCTGTCGTCAATGGACAGGGTGTGTTTGGAGCCGAGGCCCCATACAAGGCGTATTATGTGGACGGGCCGGCAATTGCCAGAGAGATCGGTTCGTGGGCCGAGCGCCTCGACAAGACATGGAAAGCTACCTGCAGGTTCAGGCAGACGGCTGCCCGCGCGGGCGCAGCGGCAGGTCTTGCGGCTTACGCCACGACGCCTGCGGGAATGGCAACAGGGCCTGCTAGGATTGCCGCCGCTGCTGTCGTCGTCGACGTGGTGATCTCTGAGAGCATGCCCTGCCAGTGAGTTGGTTGCTTTCTGAAGCGCAGTGCTTGGCCTCTTCCAAGGTGGCGCTGGAAG
>JBEBGT010000616.1:0-2370 GCA_040081365.1 Candidatus Eiseniibacteriota bacterium
TCGTGCACCAGATCGAGAACCGCCTGCGTCTGGGCGGCGGCGAGTTCCGGGTCGGCTTCGTGGGCACGTTCCGCCCCTGGCACGACATCGACACGCTGCTGCACGCCGCCAGCGAGCTGGCCAAGAACGTGCCGACGCGCGTGCTCATGGTGGGTGACGGCCCGCAGCGCAACCACGTGCTGCGCACCGCCTGGGCGGGCCGCGCGGCGGTCACGCTCACGGGCGCGGTGCCGCACCACGAGATCCCGGCGCACCTGGCGCTTTGCGATGCCGTCGCCGTGCCGTACGCTTCGGACGATGTCTACTTCTCGCCGCTCAAGCTCGTCGAGGCCATGGCGGCCTCGCGTCCGGTCGTGGCCAGCGCCACGGGTCCGGTGAAGCGCGTGGTCACCGACGGCCGTGACGGCCTGCTCGTGGCCCCCGGCGACCGCACCGCGTTCACCGCGGCGCTCGAGCGTCTGGCGTTCGAGCCCGCACTGCGCGGCCGGCTGGGCGCCGAGGCGCGCCGCACCGTCGAGCGCGAGTACACCTGGGACGCCGTGATCGGGAGGGTGCTCAAGTTCGCGGCCGGCTTGCCGGCGCGCACGGAGGGTTCGTGGCGGGCCTGATCCGCCGCCTCCGCGACACCTTACCCCGGCTGTCGCGCGTCATGCGGGCGTTCATGCCCCGCGTGCGACCGCATGCCCTGCAGTTGTTCGGCGCGCTCACGTTGGGCGCCACCGTGGCGCTCACGGACGTCATGAAGCCGTGGCCGTTGCAGGTGGTGTTCGATCTCGTGATCATGCCGCCGGTCGCCACCCAGCACCACGCGGCGCGCTTCCACGGGCCCAGTGCCCTGGTCGCACCGTTCCTGCAGGGCTACACGCCCGAGACGATCCTGCTCGTGTGCGCGATCGCGATCCTCATCATCTCGGTGATCGGCGGGCTCGCGGAGTTCAGCGAGACCGTGGTCATGTCGAACGTCGGCCAGACGATCATCGCCAAGCTGCGCCGCGACCTGTTCCGCCACTTGATGAAGCTGCCGCCGCTCTACCACATGAGCCGGCAGGCCGGCGACATGCTCATGCGGTTGACCGGCGACATCGTGCTCATGCGCGAACTGCTGGTGGGCAACCTGCTCGACAGCGCGTCGGCGTTGCTGGTGATCGTCGGTACGCTCGCCGCCATGTTGTGGATGGACTGGAAGCTCACGTTGCTGTCGCTGTCGATCGTGCCCGTGGTGGCCTTCGCGGGTGCCGTATTCAGCCGCCGCATCCGCAAGCTGGTGCGCCAGAACCGCGACCGCGAGGGCAAGCTGGCGTCGTCGGCCGCCGAGGCGCTGGGCGCGATCCATGTGCTGCAGGCGTTCGGGGGCGCGGACCGCGCCGCGAAGGCCTACGAGCGCTCCAACCGCGCGTCGCTGCGCTCGGGCCTCAAGACCGGCCGTGTCGAAGCATTGCTCGCGCGCACGTTGGACCTGCTCACCTCGGCCGGCACCGCCGTCACGCTGCTGCTGGGCGCCACATCCGTGGCTCACGGCGAGCTGTCGGCCGGCGGGTTGCTCGTGTTCCTGTCGTACCAGCGCACGCTGTTCAAGCCCGTGCGCTCGCTGGCCCGCATCGCCGCGCGCTCGGCCAAGGCCTCGGCGTGCGGTGAACGCGTGCTGGAGGTGCTCGAGACGCCCATCGGTATCAAGGACCGCCCGGATGCCGTGGACTGCGGCCGCCTCTCCGGTGCGATCGAGCTGGATCACGTGACCATGCAGTACCCGCGCGGCGACGTGGCGCTGAACGACGTCTCCTTCTATGTGCCGGCCGGCAGCATCGCGGTGATCCGCGGCGAGTCGGGCGCGGGCAAGAGCACGCTGCTCACGCTCATGCCGCGGCTCATGGATCCCACCGGCGGCGTCATCCGTTTCGACGGCCGCGACATCCGCGAGTACACGCTCGACTCGCTGCGCTCGCAGATCGCCATGGTGTTCCAGGATTCCGTGCTGTTCGGCATGAGCCTGCGCGAGAACATCGCCATGGGCGACCCCGATGCCACGAACGAGCAGATCGAAGCCGCCGCCGAGGCCGCGGGCGTCATGCGCTTCGCGCCCGAGCTGCCGGACGGACTCGACACCGTGCTCGGCGAGCGGGGCGCGCAGCTCTCGGGCGGCCAGCGCCAGCGCCTGGCACTCGCGCGTGCCGCGCTGCGCAACGCGCCCATCCTGATCCTCGACGAACCGTTCTCGCACCTGGACGAGGCCAGCCGCGACCACGTGCTGGCCGCATTGCATACCGTGTCCGCGGGGCGCACCGTGCTGCTCGTCACTCACCAGGACCACCCCGGGTTCAAGGCCGATGTCGAGGCCATGCTCGCGGGCGGGCGGGTGGTGTCGGTACGGGG
>JBEBGT010000617.1:0-2361 GCA_040081365.1 Candidatus Eiseniibacteriota bacterium
CTGCAAAGGGACTCAGTGACTACATCGCGGGCTGGGAACTGATCTGCCGCTGCCGCGACGGCGCTCTCCGGGTGGGGAGGCAAGAGTGGGGAAGCGCTTGCTACGACTTCCTCCGGCCCAGCCTTCGCTGACAGGGGGGGCGAGCTCAACTGGTTGAGCCGCGTGCGCAGAGGCTCGGCCCGCGGCTGGCGCCAGTGGGTAGGGCAGCAGGCTATGTGCCCAGGGTGAACTGATCGGACGCCTTATGGTGCCACAAGATAGCCACCCTCCGGTGCGTGCGTTACAGCTAGAGACTTGCGCGGATGGCCGCGCCTGCGGACGAGGGTGGTCGTGCCCCGAGCTGTGTCTTGTCGAACTTCGTAATAGGAGTGCGCGGTGGAGTCAAGGCCGGCGGCTGAGCCCACTGTGATGTACAGGTTGCGAGTCGCCTGTTGCATGTCCCGCGCTGAGAGCCGAACTTCGAGTTCGTAGGTGACCACCGAGCTCGCTGTTGTTGAAATGCTATGGCCGTCATTCGTCTTGAAGTGCAATGGGATAAAAAGTGTATTTTCGCATATCACGAATAGTGAGTCTCCGAGTTGTACTTGGTTCCCCGGATGGAGTTCCGGGATAAACGTCCGTAGCAGTGATCGCTCCCCCTGCCCGGTCGAGACTCTTTCTGTTCGCCAATCTGTTGTCGAACTGGATAGCCTCAGGCCGACGGGGCACACAATAGCTAACTCGACATCATTCGCGGACTTGTTTCCGATGTTCGTGATCGACAGCGGTAGTGGAAATGGTTGCGTCCACGGGGATAACGTTGTCTCAAGTGCCGGCGCTAATGTCAGGGATATGGCATCGCCGAAGGAGAACCGAGTGTCCAAGCGAGGGCCACTTGCACCCGGAAGACGATCGAGGAGCGTGAGGATCCCAAGTATGAGCGCGACGACGGATCCGAGCAGTGTGAATCCACGTTCGACCACGTTCTTCGATTCGCCCATTCACCCTCCGAGATGTCAGCGGTGGCCAACCCGGCCCGCAAGAGGCTCTTGCTACCGGCTCTTGAGCTCCTTGCCCTTGAAGAACTCCCCGAAGCTCGCGACCATGTAGTCGAGCATCGGCTGCGAGAGGCCCGGCCACACGCCGATCCAGAACGTGTCGCGCATCACGCGGTCGGTGTTCTTGAGGCCGCCCACCACGCGGTGTTCCACGCCGGCGAACGCGGGCTGACGTGTCATGTTGCCGGCGAACAGCATGCGCGTCGCGATCTTCCGCGCCTCGAGCCAGGCCACGAGTTCGGCGCGCGAGAACGGTGCGCCTTCCTGCACGGTGATCAGGAACCCGAACCAGCTGGGCTCGCTGTTCGGCGTCGCCTCGGGCAACAGCAGGTACTCGCTCCACGGCGCGAGCGCGTTGCGCAGCCACGCCCAGTTCTTGCGGCGCGCGGCGATGAACCCGGGCAACTTCTTCATCTGGGCCATGAGGAGCGCGCCCTGCAGGTCGCTCGTCTTCAGGTTGTAGCCCAGGTGCGAGTACGTGTACTTGTGGTCGTAGTGCTCGGGCAACTCGCCCAGCTGCCAGTCGAAGCGCTTGCCGCAGGTGTTGTCCTTGCCGGGCATGCACCAGCAGTCGCGGCCCCAGTCGCGGAAGCTCTCCACCGACCTCTTGAGCTTCGCGTTGCGCGTGAACACCGCGCCGCCCTCGCCGCACGTCATGTGGTGCGCGGGGTAGAAGCTCAGCGTGCCCAGGTCACCGTAGGAGCCCACCAGCTTGCCGTTGTACGTGGCGCCCAGCGCGTCGCAGCAGTCCTCGATCACCCACAGGTCGTGCTTCTTGGCCACGGCCATCACGGCGTCGATGTTCCACGGGTTGCCCAGCGTGTGCGCCAGCATGATCGCGCGCGACTTGGGCGTGATGGCGGCCTCGAGCTGCGACACGTCCATGTTGTAGGTGCCGAGCTCGATGTCCAGTAGCACGGGCACGCAGCCGCACTGCACGGTGGGCGCGATCGTGGTGGGGAAGCCGGCGGCCACGCCGATCACTTCGTCGCCGGCTCGCAGCCGGCGCTCGCCCATGAGCAGCGACGTCAGCGCGGTCAGCGCCAGCAGGTTCGCCGACGAGCCGCTGTTGCACAGCATGACGTCGCGCGCGCCCAAGAAACCGGCCAGGTCGGCCGAGACCTTCTGCGTGAAGCGGCCCTCGGTCCACCACGCGTCCAGGCCGGCTTCCAGCAGCAGCTCGAACTCGTCGTGGTCGTACACCTTGCCGGTCACGGGCACGGGCGTCTCGCCGGGCACGAACGGCTTGGCGCCATGGTGGCGCTCGGCGAACTGGCGCACGGCAGCCTTCAACGCTGCAAGATCGGTGTCGCGCGGGGTGGGG
>JBEBGT010000618.1:0-2353 GCA_040081365.1 Candidatus Eiseniibacteriota bacterium
GTGTCATCAACACGACTACGTCGCAGGCCATACCATCTCCTTGCGCTTCACGGACATCCGACCCTTTCGGCTCACGGTTCATGAATAGGTCGGGCTAGAGCGCGCTCCCGCAGTGGCGGCACTTGCGGGCTTCGGCCATGACGGCCTCCTTGCACTCCGGGCAGGTTTTCATCACCGGGCCCGCGGGCGCCGGTGCGGCCGGCTTGATCAATGCCTTGGACATGAGCTGCACCACCCAGGCGATGATGAGGAAGTCGATGATGGTGCCGAGGAACGTGCCCAGCTTGATGGCGTTCAACACTTCGCCCGCCTCGCTCTTCTTGAGCACGATCTCGGCGGTGCGCCACGAGCCGCCCGGGATGACCATCGAGATCAGGGGCATGAGCACGTCGCTCGTGAGCGAACCGACGACTTTGCCGATCGCACCGCCGATGATGACACCGAGCGCGAGCGACATGGCGTTGAGGCCTTCGAGCATCGACATGATGCGCTTCAACATCGTGCACCTCCGAGGATGGCGGCGTGCAACTTCGGGGGAACCGGACCACACGACGGACCTGTGCTCGACGCGCGGGGACGCGACTTCGGGCCGGAACCCGTGCGGCTAGAACGTCGTCTGCAGATGAATGAAGCCTTTGTCATGGTGGAATGCAACCGGATAGATCTCGCGATCGAGCTCGATGCATTCGGTGCCCTGCAGGCGGACCCGGCCGAACTGCTTGCCGATACTGATGAACGCCCGGTTCTCGACCCGGGTACCAAAGGTGAAGAACGGGCTCAGCGGGGCGTGGTCGGGATCCGAGACGGTGACGCGGTTGCGCAGATAGCCGGTGCGCACCGCCAGCCCCCAGCGAGCGGGGAACTCACCCTCGAGGCCGGGCATGCGATCGATCGCCGAGAACACGGCGTTGCCGAGCGGCGGGCGGTACACCTGCGTGCGCTCCTGATAATACCAACGCGCCGTGACGCGGGCGCGCTGCCCCAGACGGCGCGACAGCGCGAGTTCGGTGCGCCAGCGGCGCGCGAACTCGTGATGGTCGCCCGCGACCTGTTCCCACTGCGCGAAGCGCGAGCTCTGCACGTGCTGGCCGCGCAGCACCAACAGGTAGTCCCCGAACCGCTGCGCGACGGTGGCCCCGCCGCGCGCGCCCCACAGCCACTCCCGCCGGCGCTGCGACACGTCCCGGGTCTCGAAGCGCTTGCGCGATGGCGTGAGCCAGTGCGCGCGCGCGTCGAAGTGCGGACCGGCTCCGCGCCATGCCACGCGCAGCGACGGCTCGAACGGATGGCGCTCGTAGGGTTCGGAGTCGTTGCCCACGCGGGCCTGGCGCAGCGCCCACAGTTCGTCGAACACGTCCTCGATCCCGAACGCGGCCTGGATCTGAAGCGGACTGAACGCGGTGCCGTGGTCCCACAGCACGGCGGCGTCCTGCTGGCTCTTGTTGAACGTGGGCCGGAAGCGGAACCCCCACATGCCGGCATGCGGGATGGGGAAGCGCAGGTCGAGCTGCGTCCAGCCGTAGGTGGCCTCGTCGTCGGAGACCTCGCGGATCCCCAGCTCGAAGTACGTGGTGTCGCCCATGGGGGCGCGCACCTTGAGCTCGTGGTCCAAGTACCACTGGCCCGACGTGAAGCAGCCCTGCGACGTGCGGAACGCGTTGCGCGCCTGCTCCCAGTCGTCCACCCAAGCGAGCGGCGGCTCGACCAGCACGTGGTCGAGCAGGTTCTCGTCGTCTTCTTCCTGGTGGCCCACGTCGAGCGTCCAGAACTCCTCGTAACTGGCCCGCGCGCGGGGCGGTGCCGCGCACAGCGACACCATGCATCCCAGCGCGACCGCGAAGCGGCACCGCGCGCGCAGGCTCACGCGCGTGCGGGGGCCGGCGCGTACGACGCGGCGCGCGCCACGAACGCGCACGCACGCGCCTCGATGTCGTCGTAGCGCCCGGCCAGCGCCAGTGCGGGATCGGCCATGGCGCCGCCGATGCCGCAGGCGATGCAGCCGGCGGCGTAGAACGGCACGATGTTGTCGAGGTGCGTGCCGCCCGCGGCCAGCATGGGCACGTTCGGCAGCGGGTCGCGGATGATCTTGATGTAGTCGGGCCCGCCCGCCACGCCGACCGGGTACACCTTCACGAGGTGCGCGCCCATGGCCATGGCGTGCAGGATCTCGTTGGTCGTGTAAGCGCCCGGGCAATAGAACGTGCCGGACTCGCGCGCCACGCCTGCCACCGCGTCGCTGATATTGGGCGCGATCAGGAACTCCGCACCGGCGGCCACCGCCGCCACGGCCTCGGCGCGCGTGAGCACGGTGCCCGCGCCCACGACCACGCCCGGGTGCAACTCGCTCACGAGC
>JBEBGT010000101.1:0-8976 GCA_040081365.1 Candidatus Eiseniibacteriota bacterium
TCTTGAGCCCGCTGGGCTACGGGCTGCTGTCCCGGTTCGACAACCTCCGCGAGCTCGGCAGCATGACCATCCGGCTGTGGTACTTCCGCGAGGGCGGTCGGCGGCTGCTCGAGCACCTGCCGTGGGGACTGGGACTATGGCAGGGCTACGGCAATGGCGATCACCTGCAGGGCATCGACCCGCACAACTACTGGCTGTTGCTGGGCGGCGACCTCGGGGTGCTCGGCCTCGTGCTGTGGGCCGTGGTCATGGTCGTGCTGGCGCGAACCTGGTGGACCACGCGCCGCGATGAGCCAAGCCGGGAACAGGCGCACACGCTGCTGCTGACGCTCGTGCTCGCCAACCTCCACACGCTCGTCGAACCCACGTTCCAGGGGCCGCACTACCAGATGCTGTTCTACTGGGTGATGTTCGGCACGCTGGCTTATGTGCAGGCCGGGGCGCCACACACACCAGTGCAGCAGGTGCACCCGGTGAGGGCCGAGGCTGCACACGCACCGCCGGCACAGGCACCTGAGGCCTGGCTAGCTTGCGCTCGGCCGCCGGGCCAGCACCTGGTCCGCGAAACCGAACAGGTCCCAGAACACCCCGCCCGGCACATATCCGTGGCGTTGCTTCGCGCGCAGCGCGAACACGGGCATGAGCAGGATGCCCCGTAGGTCGCGGCGCGTGTTCGCCCGCAGTACCTCGAGCCCGCATCCGCGCAGGATGCCCGCGACCTCCTTGGCGTCGAACACGCGCACGTGCGTGTCGTCATCATGGAAGTTGAGCGTGCCGCGCTTGGACGGGAAGTGCAGGCTCTGCGGCCCCGGGAACTCCGCGTACAGGATCCCGCCCGGGCTCAGTTTGGGGGCCAGCGCACGCAGCACATCGTCACCGTTCTCGAGATGCTCGATGACGTGTGCCAGCAGGATGGCGTCGTAGCTCGCGTCGGGGATGGCGCCGAACTCGAGCTTGGTGAGGTCGAGTTCGAAGAACTCGTCCATCGCGGCGAAGTCGGCCTCGTCGTTGTGGTAGTTCCGGTCGCGGTCGATGCCCGCGTAGTGGCAGTTGGGGAACCACAACTTGGCCACCGAGGCCGAGTGATTGCCGGCGCCCACGTCGAGCAACCGGAACGGCCGCTGGCCGAAGCGACGATGCAGTTCACGGAACCGGTACGGCCGGCGCAGTGGATCGAGCAGGCTCATGTTCGCTCCCCGAGAGCTAGCAGCTCCCGGTACAGGGTGAAGATCCGGCCCGCCCAGCGTGGGAAGGCGTACTCCTGGGCGCGCGCCGGGCCGCCCGCGGCGATAGCCGCACGATGGTCGGGTTCGCGCCACAGCCGGCGCAGCGCATCCGCCATGGCGTCGGCATCGGTGGCCGGCACGGCGACGCAATCCGAGCGCCCGAGTTCGACGAGCACCGGATGATCGCTGATGACGCAGGCGGCGCCGCACGCCATGGACTCGAGCAATGGCATGCCGAAGCCCTCGGCGAGCGAAGGGAACGCGCTGCAGGTGCAGGCCCCGTAGAGGGCTGTGAGGTCGTGGTCATCGGCGTCGCGCACGCGCACGATCCGGTTCGCGACCGGCGACGACGCCAGCCGTTCGCCGATGGCGCCGAACTTCCAGCCATCCTGCCCCACAAGCACGAGCGGTCCCGGGAAGCCGTCCTTGCACAGCCGTTCGAATGCCGCCACCAGCGTGACGTGGTTCTTGCGGGGCTCGAGCGTGCCCACGTGCAGGACGAAGTCGCCGTCGATCCCGAAGCGCCGGCTCACATGCGCGCGCGCATCCGGCGTGGACAGGGGCGTGAAGCCGTGCCCGAGCGGCGGCGGGATGACGATGGTGCGGTCGGGCCGCACACCGAACTCGCGCACGACCTGCTGGCGGACGTACTCCGAATGCGACAGCACCATGTCGGCGGCTCGTGCCGCGCGCGGGGCGGCGACGGTGAACAGCATGCGCGTGCGCAGGGTGTGCCACTCGGGGTGCTCGATGCAGGTGAGGTCGTGGATGTGATTGAGCAGCCGGGCGCGGTGAAACGTGGGGCCATACCCCAGCGGTGAGTGCACGAGCGCCGGCCGGTGATAGAACGCGTCGAATGGGATGCCGAACGTGGTTCCGGCCATGAGCAGTGCGGCGAGCTGGCGCCAGGTCACCGGCAGCTCCACGACCTCCTCGGGCCGGAAGCGCTCGCGTGCGATCTCGCGCAGGTTGCGGGTCGCCAGGAAGCGTGCGGGCGGTGCGCCCTGGATGGTGCGCAGGGCGTGCGTGAGATCGCGCACATAGCGGCCGATGCCACCCCCGGGCACATAGCCCGCCGAGGCGTCCACCAGCACGAAGCGCGAGTTCGCGGCGGCGCGGCTCACACGGCCCCGCGTGGCTGGCGAAGGTGCTGCACGATCTCGAGCAGCTCGGCGCGCGACACGACGCGGGCCGCGAACGAACCCACCAACACCACTAGCGCACCGGCCGCGCCACCGCTCACGAGTGCGATCGCGGCACGGCCACGATCGAGGCCTGCCCCCGGCCCCGCGACGGCCGTGCACACCGCCCAGGCCACGCCCGCGCCCACGAGGGCGACCACCGCCGGCGGCCCCGCGATCCGGGTGATGAAGTGCCGCCCCGAGCGCGCAAGCTGGTGATGGAACACCCACAGGTACTGGATCGTTCCGACGGTGCCCGAGACCAGCATGGCACCCAATCCGCCGGCCAGCCCGAAGCGGGGCACCCACCACACGAGCAGTGCCACGTGCAGCCCGAGCGAGAGCAGATGATAGCGCGCCTCCATCCACGGACGCCCGATCGCGCGCGCGAACAGGCAGCCGGCACTGGTGAGCACGTTGATGCCGAGGAGGCTGGCGATGGCGACGAGCGACAACGTGGCGGCCGTGTGCCCCGGCCCGAGCCACACCACATACAGCGCGGTCGCCGTGGCCGCGACGATACTGGCGATGGGCAGCGCCACGATCAGCAGGTAGCGTCCCGCGCGCTCGTAGAGTGCCCAGGCCGCGTCCCAGCGCCCCTGCGCGGTGAGCTGCGAGAGCGCCGGCAGGAGTGGCGGCAGGATGAGCGACGGCAGCGACCACGCCGCGAACGCGACCCGGTAGCCGAGGTCGAACTCGCCCACGCTCGCGAGGCTCGACCAGCGCGCGAGCGCGAACTTGGGCAGCTGGAACTGGCACAGCACGCCGAGGCTGATGATCTGTAGCGCGGCGCTGAAGCGCAACTGCTCGAGCACCCGGCCGCCCGAGGCCGCCCCGAGATCGAATCTCAACTGCGGCGCGATGCGATGCAGCACGACCGTGGCCACCACGAGCGAGATGACGCTGCCCGACAGGAGCGCCCACATGAGCCCTGGCAGCCCACCCCCGGTGCGCAGCACCCAGATACTGGCCGCGGCCTGCACGAGCGTCCCCAGGAGCGCGATGCGGTTCACGAGATCGATCCGATGCAGCCCGGCGAGGGCCGCGGACGGGACCAGCGCCAGCAGCCCGGCGGCCGCGGCGAACGGCACGATGCCCGCGGCCATCCAGGCCTCGGGTTGCCAGTCCCCCTGGACATGGGCGAAGTCCAGCAACAGCCCGCGCCCGGCGAAACCGGCGACGCCCCACAGCAGCGCGAGCCCCGAGGCGAGGAGCACACCGGCCGTGAAGGCGCCGTCGCGCGCGCGGCTCACGTCGTCCTCCCCATACTCCGCCACGTACTTGGTGACCGCGCTACCAAGCCCGAGGTCGAGCAGCAGTGCCGTGGTCGCGAGCGTGGAGAGCAGCGACCAGAAGCCGAAGCGATCGGGGCCCAGGGCGCGGAGCACCCACGGCGTGAGCGCGAGCCAAGTGAGGATCGAGAGGCTGCGACCGACGACGTTGGCGAGCACGTTCCGCACGAGCACCGAACGCATGGGCGCGTGCGGCGCACGTGCGGCTTGACCGGGGCCCGCGCTCGGGCTCACTCCGGCTGCGGCCTCGCGGAACGGTCCTGCGCCGCGACCCACACCGCGGAGCCGATCATCGCCAACAGGAAGGCGGCCACCGTGAGCAGGCCCTTCTTCGGCCGTGTGTGCCGTTCCGGGGGCATGGCACGGTCGAGCAACTGCACGGTGGGCGTGTTCATGGTCTCGCGGATGCGCGCCTGTTCGAGTTCCGCCGTGAGCAACAGGTAGAGCTGCTCGTACACTTTGGTGTCGCGGATCAGCCGGAGCAGGTCGCCCTGGAGTTCCGGGATCGACGACAGGCGTTGCTCGAGCTGCGCGAGCTCCTGCCGGACCTGCGTCACCTGATCGGTCTCGTCGCTGAGGTAGCTGCGCAACACGCCGAGCCGCACCTGCAGCATGAGCTTCCGCGACATGATGTCGGCGGCGGCCTGCACGTCGGCGCTGCCCGCGGTGGGCGGCGCGACCGTACGGTGCCGTTCCTGGTACTGCCGCAGCGCGCCCTCGCTGGCCCGCAGCAGCGAATCGGTCTCGGCGAGGCGCGTCTGCAGGAACACGCGGGTGCGGTGCGCCGTGGTGTTGCGCTTCTCGACATTGAACCGGTCGAGCGCCTCCAGGTAGCCGTTCGCGATCGCGGCGGCGCGGGCGGGGTCCCGATCGTCCACGCTCACCTTGAGCGTGCCATCCGGGTTCAGCTTGATGCGCGTGTTGTCCGACAGCGCCTTGAGCGTCTTCTCGAGGCTCTTCTGCTTGTAGACCCGCTGCAGGTCGAAACGACGGACGAGCTCTTCCTGGATGGAACGGCTGTTGAGGATCGCTTTGAACACGTCCGCGGGCGTGAAGTAGTCCTGCAGGATCCCGAACGCCGGGAACTTCGACAGTGCTCGCTGTGCGAGACTCATGTTGGAGAGCAGGTCGCTTTCCTCGGGCGGCAGGATCACCGCCGTCGCCCGATACCACTTGGGCAGCACGAACGTGATGGCGAGCGTGAGCACGGCCGCGCCGAACGCGGTGCCCAGAACGAGGCGCCACTGGCGGGCGACGGCGCGGACCATGCCGCGCAGGTCGATCCCTTCGGGCGCGCTCATCGGACACTCCGGATGGCGATGATGATCGTGGCGATCTGCGCGAGCGCCGACAGCAGTTCTGCCGACCGGCGCCACGCCGAGACCTCGGGCCGCATCGGCACCCAGACCACGTCGCCGGGCTTGAGTCCGCCCGCGCTCTTCGCGAGCAGCGTGCGGTCGCCACCGCCGCGCGTGACCTGCTCGTGGCCGCGCCACGCCCGCGCCGAGTACCCACCCGCCTGCGCCACGTAGCGACTGAGCGGCGTGCCCGGCTCGAAGTGCAACACGCCCGGCCGCGCCACCTGACCTTCGATGCGTACCGTGTTCACCAGCGTCGGGACCGTGATGACGTCGTCGTCCTGCAACAACGGGTCGAGTGCGCGCGGCGAGTGCTGCACGGCGCTCCAATCGACCACGATCTCGCCATTGCGGGCCACCGCCTGTGCCTGCTGCACCTCGAACTCCGACACGGTGAGTTCCCGCTGCGTGGCGCGCGCACGTTCCGCCTGCTCGGCGTCCGTGCGCGGCGGCCCGGTGGGCAAGCGCCGGATGCGGATACCCGAGGGGTCGGCAGTGGCCAGCAGCCCGCCGGCGGCAGCGAGGACCGCGCCCAAGCGCGTGCCGGTCACCGCGATCGGGTAGCCGCCCGGACGCGCGACCTCGCCTTCGAGCACGACCTGCGCGCCACGCCGGTGATCCGGCAGCGCACGCACGAACACGCGATCGCCGTGTGCGAGTGGCGCGTCGAAGCGCCCGGCCAGCGCTGCGCGCGCATCGAAGGTGAGCGTCTCGGGTGCCGCGGCGCTCGTCCAGTGGATCCACTGCGCATCCTCGGGTGCTGCTTCGGGACGCAGGCCACCCGCCAGGCGCAGCAGCGTGCCGAGGCTGTCGTCGGGAGCACGCTCGAGCATGCCGGGCACCAGCACCGCCCCGGACACCCAGACATGCTCGGCCACGAAGGGCACGACGATCGCATCGCCGTCGCGCAGCCACGGATCGCGGCCGTGGTCACCATTGCGGAACACCCGTTCGAGGTCGACCGATTCGCGCGTGCCGTCCCGATGCCGGAGTTCGATGCTGCGCGTGGACGCCCCGGGCTGGAGTCCGTCCCGCTGCACCACGTCGCTCACGCGCGAGCCGCCCACCGCCTCGACCGGCCCGGGGCTGTCAACGGCCCCACTGCGATAGACACGGAATGTGCGCGGATGCGCGAGCTGCACTTCGACACGAACGTCGCGAGTCACGCGCTGGAGCCGCGATAGGATCGCGAGACGGGCGTCCGCCAGCGTCATGCCGGCCACCATCATCCCGCCGATCTCGGGCAGGAAGAGGTCCCCCGCGGGGCCGACTTCCACGTATTCCGAGCGCGTCACGCGCCCGGCCCACTGCACCACGAGCCGATCGCCGGGACCGAGCCGGTAGGTCGCCGGGTCCACGGGCCCCGCGAGCGCCCTGCTGGTGGCCAGCGGCGCATCGTCCGCAGTGCGCGACGCCTTGAGCTCGGAGGCGAGCGAGCGCTGCACCAGGTCCTCGACCGATGGGCTGTCCTCGGCCGCGTGTGCGGGCATCGCGAGCAGCGCGAACAGGAGCGCGACCCTCAGGATGCCGGGCACGGGACGACGGGACATGGAGGTTCCTCTGGGAGGCACGGGCAACGCCGACCGCTCCCCTGGGAGCGATCGGGTGCAAGGCCAAGCTGGATTCTGGTTTCCGGCAGTCCGGATCGCGAGGAATGACACGCCAGGACTGCGATAGCTCCGCGATGGACACGGTGCTGATGAGCGCGAAGCCCCGCAGGTTAGGCACGGCTGGCTTGGGCGTCAACCACCGCAGTTTGACGGTGCAGGGTCTCGGGGCGCCACGCCGTCCGCCGCCTGACAACTCCCACGGCTGCAACAAGCACCGCCGTCGGCTGTCGTCGCACCGAGTCCCGATTCCGCTATCCGGCAACCAAAGTACAGAGAACTCGCAGGGGTGGGCAACAGATGGTCGGTCAGCCCGGCGGACGGCACGCAAGTCCCTATGGGCTCCACACGACGCACCGAAGGGGAGGCCGAGCGAGCCAGCTCACTTCGCTTGCAGTATGACATTGAGTATTGAGAGGCTGATCGAAGGGAGCGTAGGATAGCGACAATGGGATACTGACTTGGAGATGCAGCACCATGCGTAACGTTTCGCGGGAAAGACTCAAGACTTCGTTCACTGTGGTGCCTTGAGGGAGCCAGGAGGCCGGAATGGACCATCGCGAGAATCACATTCGCATCATCGTTTGCGTGCTGATCTTGTTGATGTCCCCAGGTCCGGCCGCTGCCGCCTGGCATCAAGATCACTTCTACGTGGGCGGAGCAGCTGTCGGGCTCGGAGTCGGGGCACTGGGTAGTCCGGAGTCGCGCAGCGCGGATTCACTTCGGCTGCGCCGCCTGAATGACGCGGGCCTCGACCTCATCATCCCGACCGACCGGCCGGGCGAAGCTGACGGCATCCAGTTGATCCAGCTGATGGATGCGATGCGGCAGCCTGTCAATAGCACCTTCAGGATGAAGATGATCCTGAACAGGACCATCCTACATCGACCCGACGCCCCCGTCCCCGAACCACCTCCGGGGAACACAATCGGATTCAACCGAGATCCGCGCGGGAATGAAGTCCAGATTCGTCAAGTGCTATCGCCGAGCGGTGGCTTGAACACGGACTCCGTCGAGGGCTGGTACTACTGGGACGAAGCTCCGCAATATCCGTACTTCAAGACCTTGGATGATGGCCATGTTGTCGTGGACCACCAGACGCTCCCGCCCGGAGAAGCTGAAGGACTCATGCATGCGATGACAGCGATGCTACGGAATCCGCCCCCGCCTAACGGGAGCGATCTATCTGAAAAGCTCACGTTCAACAATCTGCTCGGGATGACGCCCGCAGCCGGCCCACTCTACGGACCTGGCTGCCCTCCGAACACGGCGCTTTCGCCAGACGCCTACCGATGCTATCTGGACCGGGTGCTTTCCCCTTACAACAACGACCCCCTTCCCGCCCCTGTACTGGCTTACGACAACTACATCTTCGAGGGTGATGCGTCCGAAGCAGCTGCGAACCGCCAGCATTTTCTCCGTAACCTTGCTGCGGTGCGCGACAAGTCGATGGAGTACAGCCGACCGAGCTATCGCATCCCCTTCTGGAGTTTCATCCAGCTTTCACGGAGGAGGCGAAACATCGATTTCCCGCCGGATGCGGGCCCCTCTTTCGAACAGGTGCGGTTCCAGGCGTTCGCGGCGCTCGCGTTCGGTGCTAAGGGGATCTTCTACTGGGGCGTCGCGCCTATGCTGGCTGATACGAACGACCACCACACCCCGGACTACCCTGAGGGCATACTGAACGCTCAAGGGGCGATCTCCGAGCCCCTTTACACGGCAGTCACCAGCCTGAACTCGGAGCTTCACGCACTCGGGCCCACGCTGATGAAGCTGGATTGCATCGCGGCACATCTGACGTCCAACCCGGGCGGGATGCTCTTGCCTGAGAACGACCCGCTCCTCTCCGACTCCCATCGGGTCTATGACGTCGTCACTGAGGCCACGGCGGCCAGTGGAGCTCCGGCGCTCGTTGCCTACCTCAAGGATCACTACAACGGTGACGACTACCTGTTCGTCGTGAACGCCAACACGGCGCCGGGCGGAGCGACGAGCTTTACTGTCCGCCTCGGGTCCGGCGCGAGCCATATCTATCGCACGGATGGCATCACGGGGCAGCAGGTGCTGCTCAGTGGGGCTGTCGCGGCCGGAGGGACCTTCAGCACCCCTTCCATTCCGCCGGGAGGCGGGGTGCTCCTGCGGCTTGAGGATGAGTACGAGGAGCATATCCCCCGGGTCAACAAGCTCATGACCCAGGGTGGGCGCATCTATTTGGCTCTTCCGGGTTTCGTGTGGCTGGATTCAAGCATGCCGCGTGATCCCCGCCGGGTAGAGATCGAGCCCGCCGCAGTGGAAGTAGATCGCCTCGCGGA
>JBEBGT010000102.1:0-8969 GCA_040081365.1 Candidatus Eiseniibacteriota bacterium
CCATGCGGACTCCCGACGAGAACGAGGTGCGCAAGCTGGTGCGCGAGGCGGTCGAGCGCGCGCTCGGCCCGGCGAGCGGTGGCCCGAGCGCACCCGCGGCGGCCCGGCCGGCGGCGGCCGCGGTGCCGGTGTCGCCCAAGCGCGTGGCCATCGGCTGCGACCACGGCGGCTTCGCCTTGAAGGAGATCCTGCGCCGCGCCATCGCCGACGATCTGGGCTGGCAGGTGCACGACTGCGGCACGCACTCGGGCACCGATGCCGTGGACTACCCGGACTTCGCCGCCGCCGTGGCGCGCGAGGTGGCCAGCGGCCGTGCGGCGCGCGGCATCATCATCGATGCCGCCGGCATCGGCTCCACCATGGCCGCCAACAAGGTCGCGGGCGTGCGCTGCGCGCTGTGCCACGACGACACCACCACACTCAATGCGCGCGAGCACAATGACGCCAACGTCATCGCACTCGGCGCCCGCATCGTGAACCGTGGCGCCGCCACGCGCATGGTGCGGCTGTTCCTGACCACCGATTTCGCCGGCGGCCGCCATCAGCGCCGCGTGCAGAAGATCATGGCCCTGGAGGGACCGCGGTGAAGCTGACGCTCGACACGATCCGGAGACTGCCGAAGGCCGAACTGCATTGCCATCTGGACGGCTCCCTGCGTCCGCGCACCGTGCTCGAGCTGGCTCACGAACAGGGCGTGAAGCTGCCCACGACCAACCTGCCCAAGCTCACGCGGTTGCTGCAGGCCGGCAAGCGCACGCGCAACCTGGGCGACTACCTGAAGATCTTCGACATCACGCTCGAGGTCATGCAGCAGAAGGAGGCGCTCTACCGCACCGCCTACGAACTGGTCGAGGACTGCGCGCATGAGAACGTGCGCCACCTCGAGGTGCGCTACTCGCCGATCCTGCACCGGAAGAAGCGACTGCCGTTCGAGGACATCGTGGACCCGGTCATCGCGGGGCTGCGCGACGCGGGCGCCAAGCACGACATGAGCACCGGCGTGATCATCTGCGGCATTCGCAGCATGGCGCCCAAGGTGTCCATGGCGCTCGCCGAGCTGGCGGTGGCCTACAAGGGCCGCGGCGTGCTGGCGTTCGATCTCGCGGGCCAGGAGCGCGACTATCCGGCCAAGGCGCACCGTGACGCGTTCCAGTTGATCTTGAAGCACAACATCAACAGCACGGTGCACGGCGGCGAGGCATTCGGCGCGCAGAGCATCGCGCAGGCGCTGCACTACTGCGGCGCGCATCGCATCGGGCACGGCACGCGGCTCAAGGAAGATCCCGACTTGCTGCGCTACGTGCGCGACCACCGCGTGCCGCTCGAGATGTGCCTGTCGTCGAACATCCAGACGCGCGCCGTGCGCACCATGCAGGAGCACCCGTGCGGGGACTACTTCCGTCAGGGGCTGCGCGTCACGCTCAACACCGACAACCGGCTCATGTCAGCGACCACGGTGAGCGAGGAGATCGTGCTGGCGGCCAAGGCGTTCAAGTTCTCGCCCTACGAGATCAAGCGCATCATCTTGAACGGCTTCAAGAGCGCGTTCCTGCCGTACCCGCAGAAGGCGCGGCTGCTGCGCGAGGTCAATCTCGAGATCGACCGCGTGTTCATGGACGCGTTCCCGAGCGAGTATGACCTGCGCGGGAGTTACTGAGGCCGCGGCGTTCGCCGCGGCGCACTGACGGTCGTGCGGAGCACACGAGGCCGCGGCCCCGGCCGGTGCGCGGGGCGCCTGCTGGGCGTCGTGCTCGCCGCGTGGGTGCTGGCGCAGCCGGTCGCCGTGTGCGCGCAGACGCCGCCGGTCCGGTATGTGGCGCGGCTCGCGAACCGCAACCGCGTGGGCCTCACGGTCACGAACTACGGCTTCTTCGGCAACAACTTCACGTCGCGTTCGCCGTCGCTGGAGTTCCCGCTCGGCTCGGGTTTCGAGCACATGTCGCGCGCCGGGCTGTGGGTGGGTGCACTGGCGGCGGACGACTCGGGAGCGTTCGTGGGCGTGTCGACCGCCCTGGTGGACGCCATCCAGGGCAGCGCCTCGGCCGACGAGACCGAGTTCACGCCGCTGGCCGACGTGGTGAGCGAGCGCTCGCGCCTGATCAACAGCCGGGTCTACTCGCCGGTGGCGATCTCGGACCAGGACCTGATCTGCGACTACACCGACGCGGTGCCCAAGGGCAGCGTGGGCAACAACCGCGAGCGCCACCGCCCGCTGCAGATCCGCGTGCGCCAGATGACGCTGGGGTTCACGCTGCGCAGCGCCGATGCGTTCGTGGTGTCGCGTTTCGTGATCACCAACGAAGGGGCGCCGCTGCGCGACGTGTGGCTGGGGCTCTACGCGCAGTTCGCCTCGGGCGACAAGAACCGCTACTCGCAGTGGCCGCCCAGTGCGGGTTCGGGTCCGGGTTCGTGGTACTTCAAGGCGCACATCGACCATGACGCGGCACGCCGGCTGTTCATCGAGCACTACTGCGCGGCACCGCCGTACCCGTCCGGCTGCGCCAACTCGGCCGTGCCGCCGTGGGCGGGCGTCAAGCTGCTGGGTGTCTCGCCGGGCTCGATCGACGACCTGCGCCTGAACTGGCGTTGGTGGTCATTCGAGCCCGGTGATGCCGGCAGGGACGAGGACGTCGAGAAGTACCATCTGATGTCGGACCCGGTCCGCGACGACCCCGCGGGCTGCCTCGGTCTGGGGCAATGCTCACCCATCCAGGTCCAGAGCGTGGGCCCCGTGCCGTTCCTGGCGCACGGCGACAGCGTGTCGTTCGACGTCGCGTTCGTGGGGGGCGAGGACCAGGCGCGCTTCCTGGAGCACGCCGACTACGCGCAGTTCGCCCACGACGTCGACTATCGCCTGCCGAGCCCGCCGCCTTCGCCACGCGTCCTGGTGCTCACGGGTTCGCAGCGTGCTGACGTGTGGTGGGACGACTCACCCGAGGCGGCCGTGGACCCCACGAGCCCGGCACCGGGTGGGCGCGACTTCGAGGGCTATCGCGTGTATCTGGGCCTCGACCAACAGGCGCCCACGCGGCTCGCGCAGCTCGACCTGCGCGACACCGCGGGCTTCAACACCGGTCTGGAGCCGGCTCTGGCGCCGGTGCCGCTCGTGCGCGACGGCATCACCTATCGCTACCGGCACCGGATCGACGGGCTCAAGGACGGCTTCCGCTACTGGGGCGCGGTGACCAGCTACGACACCGGGGACCCCGTGGTCAAGAGCCTCGAGAGCGGGATCTCGCTCAACAAGTTTCTCGTTGTCCCGACGGCGAACGCAGGGGATCACGAGAGTGTGTTCGTGTTCCCGAACCCCTACCGGGTCGAGGCCGTGTGGGACGCGGGCAAGGTGCCGCGTGACAAGGTCATCTGGTTCGGCGGGCTGCCGCGGCACGCGCATATCCGAGTCTATACTCTAGCCGGAGACCAAGTCATGTCGCAGCTCTTCGATGGTGACAGTTACCGAACAGAGAACGTACGTGGGGTGTGGTCGCCGGACCGGAATCCCGACACACCTGCACCCGCGCTCTCGGGCGCGGCCTTCGCGTGGGACCTGATCAGCGACCGGGGCCAGGCGATCGCGACCGGCCTCTATGTGTGGACGGTCGAGGATCGCGACACCGGGCAAGTGCAGCGCGGCAAACTGCTGGTGGTGAAGTCCGACCGCGAGTGAGTCGCGAGGGACCAGCGAAGGCCGGCCAGACGGACCGTGGACCAGCGGACCGAGTGCATGTTCTCACCCGATGCGTCATCCTGCAGGTTCTGACGAAGTCGGCAACTAGTTACAAAATGGTTCCTTGACGTCCTTCCGACCCTCGCCCTAGGGTAGCGCCCCACCTTCGAACCCATGAGAACTCTCGCCCGCTTCCTCGCCCATCGGCTGCTTCCACTGGCCATCCTGTGCGTCGCCGCGTTTCCGGCGTTCGCGGAGGATAAGGGCGTCATCGCGGGCAAGGTCGTCGACAAGAAGACGGGACACGCACTCCCGTTCGCGACCGTGAACATCGTGGGTGCCCAGAAGGGCGGCCTGACCGACTCCGAGGGCCGCTACTCCGTCTCCGGCGTTCCCGTGGGGACGTACGAGGTGAAGGTGCAGTTCCTCGGCTACAAGGCCGAGAGCCGACCGGGCGTGGTCGTCGTGGCCGGCAAGCCGGCCGTGGCCGACTTCCGGCTCGAGGAGATCGTCGTCCGCCAGGAGAAGGCAGTCGAGGTCACCGCCGAGCGCCGCCTGGTCGAGGCCAAGCAGGGCGCCACGGTGCGCAGCGTCACCGCGAACGAGATCCGCAACCTGCCGGTGACCACGATCGCGGACGTGCTCCAGCAGCAGGCTGGCATCAGCACCGACGCCGACCAGATCCACGTACGCGGTGGCCGCGCCGACGAGACCATGTTCGTGGTCAACGGTGTGGCGAACCGCGACCTCGTGACCGGATCGTCCACCGCGGGCCAGCTCAACGCGCGCTCGGTGTCCGAGGTGAACGTCAACACCGGCGCGTTCGACGTCCGTTTCGGCAACGCGCTGTCGGGTATCGTCGAGATCCGGCTCAAGGAAGGCACGGAGAAGCCCCAGTTCGGCATCACCACGTCGTCCGGCAGCTACGGCGGCCGCTCCTGGCAAGGGGTCCTCTCGGGCCCCGATCCGGTGTTCACGCCGCTGCTCAAAGCCGTCGGTGTGCAGGTCCCGGGTACGCTCACCAGCATCGTCGACGTCTCGGGCAGCCTGTTCGAGACGCGCTTCAGCTACTTGGGACACCCCGGACTCAGCCTCTTCGAGCGCACGATCTCGCCGCCCACGCTGCACCCGCGGCTCGTGTCGAGCTACGAGGACCGCTTCTTCGGCCACACGTTCAAGTACAACGACTCATGGGCACCTTCGCAGGACAACCGCTGGGCTGGCCGCTACGGCTTGGCCTGGAAGCCGAACAACATCGACAAGCTGTCGTTCACCTATTCCAAACGCATCGCCATCGACCAGGGCTTCAGCCGCACGTTCCTCTCGTCGCAGGGCGACGACGGTGACCCGGCCTACCCGTGGCGCTGGGATCACCGCATCGGCAACGCCCCCACGATCTTCGAGGACAACGTCCAGTCGTCGCTCGAGTGGCGGCGTTCGCTGGCGAAGAGCGGCTTCACGACGCTGCAGCTGTCGCGCTACTTCTTCGCGCAGCGGCAGGACGTGCAGGGCAAACACTGGAGCGAGTACCTCGAACCCGACGATCGTTCGTTGTTTCCGATCGGCGACCCGCGCCGCGACGACTACTTCTACGACTCCGGCGACGACAAGCAGTGGGCGGACCGGCGCACGAACAGCTGGTCGCTGCAGGGTTCGTACACGCAGCGCAGCGGCCACAACGAGATCGAGGTCGGCTTCGACCACCAGTGGCAGTCGGTGCAGTACCTCACGATCGAGAACCCGTGGGTGTTCGATCGCGACGGCCTCGGCCAGTCGCATGACCTGTGGAACGTGCACCCCATGGTGGGCGCGTTCTACGGCCGCGACCGCATCGAGTTCGAGGGTTTCGTCGCCAACGTCGGCGTGCGTGCCGACTACTGGTTCCTGGGCCGCGAGGCCGAGGAGGCCATGGGCGACACGACGCGCCACAACATCGCGCCCTCGACGCGCACCAACTTCTTCGGCGATTCGCGCTCGTTCTTCGGCCGACGCGCGAAGATGCACCTGTCGCCGCGCGTCATCGTGGCGCACCCGATCACCGAGACGAGCAGCTTCTTCTTCAACTACGGCGAGTTCACGCAGAACCCGTCGTATCGCTACGTGTATTCCAAGCTCAACTCGATCTCGAGCGAATCGTTCCCGCTGCAGGGCAACCCGAACCTGAATCCGCAGGTCTCGGTGAACTACGAAGTCGGCGGCAAGCACCAGTTCCTGCCCTCCACCGCCGCGAACGTCACGTTCTTCGTGCGCGACGTGTACGACTACCCGAGTGCCACGCGCGTCGATCCGCTGTCGGGCACCAACCTGCAGTCCTACTTCATCTACCTGAACGGCCACTACGCGCGCTCCAAGGGCTTCGAGATCGAACTCGAGAAGCGCCGCTCGAACCACTGGGCCGGCAAGCTGTCGTACTCCTACCAGCAGACGCGCGGCAAGAGCAGCGACCCCAACGAGGAGCGCGCGCTGCAGGAAGTCGGCGGTAGCAACGAGACGCGGTTGTCCGAGGAGTACGTGCGCTGGAACCGGCCGAGCAAGCTCACGGCCAGCTTCGACGTGCGCTTCGACGACAAGGCGCCGTTCGCCTGGGTGCGCCAGACCGGGCTCAACCTGTACATCCAGGGCCAGTCGGGCCGCTCGTACACGCCGCTCGAGATCCACAGCGTCGACCCGATCGGACTGCCGAACTCCAAGAACGCGCCGGTGCAGTACCTGTGCGACCTGAAGCTGAACCACTACTTCAAGGTCGGCACGCGCCGCTTCGACATCGCGTTCTCGGGCACCAACATCTTCAGCAACCACATCTACAATCGCGTCGACGCCATCACCGGTCTGGGCCGGGTGTGGGGGCAGGGCCAGTACGATCCGACGAACGTCGCAGGTATCAACGACTTCACGCGCATCAGCCAGGTGGACGACCCGTCCAACTACGGCCCTGGCGCGCAATGGAGGCTCACGCTCGATGTGGACCTCTGATCCGCGCCGTCTGATCGTTCGCGCCACGGGTGTGCTGCTGCTGCTCGCCGTGGCTGCCGCTGCGCACGCGCAGGGCTCACTCGGCGGCCAGCGCGCCGGCACCGCGTCGGCCACGTTCCTGCGCATCGGCGTGGGCGCGCGTGCCGTGGGCATGGGCGAGACGTTTGTCGCCGTGGCCAATGACCCGAGCGCGATCTATTGGAATCCCGCGGGGCTGGCGTCGCTGCAGCGCCGCGAACTGGCCATCTCGCACGTGCAGTGGCCCGCGGACATCCAGTACGACCACCTCACGCTCATCCTGCCGTCGCGCAAGTTGGGCGGTTCCGTGGCGCTGCAGTTCGGGCTGCTCGGCACCAACATCGACGAGACCACCGAGCTGCAGCCGTTCGGCACCGGGCGCACGTTCTCGTATTCCGACGTCGTGGCCGGTGTGGCGTACTCGCGCCGCTGGACCGACAAGCTGCTGGTGGGCACCGGCATCAAGTTCGTGCGCGAGGATCTGGGCTCGCAGGTCGGCGGCCCCACCACCAAGGCGTTCCTGTTCGACGTGGGCTCGATCTACTACCTGGGCCTCGGTTCCGTACGCATCGCCACCTCGCTCACCAACTTCGGCGCGGCGCTCAAGCCCTCGGGCTCGTACCTGTCGCCTTACGACGGCGCCACCGCACAGTTCGACGGTTTCGATCCGCCGCTCATGTTCCGCTATGGCATCGCGTTCGAGCCCCTCGAGAACGACACCCAGCGCCTGACCACCGCGTTCGAGGTCAACCAGCCCGCCGACAACGAGCAGGTGATCAAGGCGGGTGCCGAGTGGTTGTTCAAGGGGACGTTCGCCCTGCGCGGTGGCTACAACTTCCGCGCCGACGCGCTCAAGCTGTCGGCGGGAGCGGGCTTCACCGGCGACATCGGCAGCCTGCGTGGCGCGCTCGACTATGCCTACACCGACGGCGGGTTCCTGGGTTCGGTGCACCGCATGTCGCTGGGGGTGAGGTTCTGATGCGCCACCGCGTGTTCGCGTTCCCGCTGGCACTGCTCACCGTGGCCGCACTCAGCGCCGGTTGTGGCGGCAAGTTCGACCTGCCCACCGAGCGCGCCGGCCGCGTCGTGCCGAGCGACCAGAGCTACGCCATGCTGGCCACGTGGCGCGGGATGGACGGCGTGCAGGACCTGATCATCACGCAGGGGCAGGGCAACCAGCTGTTCGTGCTGTTCAACAACGGCGGCGGCGGTGGCCCGGGCATCCCACGCGGGCGTGTGTCGCTCTACCCGCTCACCCAGCCCAATCCGATCGGGCCGCCGTTCTTCAGCCCGCTCTCGTCGCTGTTCAATCCGGTCGCGCTCAGTTCGGGCGTGAACCCGGCCGCCGGCGGGGACCAGCGCTTCACGCTGTTCGTGCTCGACCAGGGCGATTCGTGCGCCGCCAAGTTCGACGTGGTGCGCGGCACGTGCGAGGCGGATCCGACGCCCGTCGACGCCGACACCACGAAGCCGCAACCGCGCCGCAGCATGATCCGCGACTACTTCGCGACTTGGCGCGTGCGTGAGTACCGGCTGGGGGGCGGCGATACCATCTCGACGTTCACCGACTCGACCATGGCGCAGCCCTACGGTATCGCCTCGGATGAGCAGGGCCGCGTGTATGTGGCCGGCGTTGCGGTCGTGCTCGACACGAACCAGACCAACGCGAGTATCCGCACGCGCAAGTTCGTGAGCCGCATCTACCGCTATGCCCGCGGCAGCCGTTACCCCGGCGTGCTCGACGTCAACATGCCCGGCACGTCGAGGTGGTATCGCGACACCACGTGGACGATCTTCGACGGCACCGGCGCGTCGTCGGTGTCCGACCCGCGCGGGCTGCACTGGTCGCGCTTCGGCACCAACCCCCTCTTCGTGGCGGACCGGGGCAACAACCAGGTCAAGGCCATCTCGTCGTTCGATGACAGCGCCGGTCTGGTGCGCGTCGACGGCCAGGCCACGGGTGCGAACCTCAATCACCCGGTGGGTGTGGCGGCCGACCTCGCCGGCTTCTTCTACATCGTCGATCGCGACAACCGCCGCGTGTTGCGCTACAGCCTCACGGGCGAGTTCATCCAGCGCGTCGACGTCGAGGCCAACGCCGACGGCGCGCCGCTCCTGGACCCCGTCGGTGTGGCCGTGGACGACTCGCTGGCGTACGTGGCGGACCGCGGTCGCGCGCAGATCATTCGCTTCCGGAGGCGCCCGTGATGCCGCGTTCCCGAGCTTGGGGCATCCTCCTGCTGGTTCCCGTGGCAGGGCTGGCGCTGAGCTTGGCTGCGGCGGGTGCCGACGTGCGGGATCACTTTCCGCC
>JBEBGT010000619.1:0-2347 GCA_040081365.1 Candidatus Eiseniibacteriota bacterium
GGTCGCCGGTATCTCGACGTGGGGTGCGGCTCGGGCCGCTTCTGCCTGGAGTACGCCGCCAAGGGGGCCGGCCACGTGCTGGGGGTCGACTTCGCGCCCGGGATGATCGAGATCGCCAACCAGCTCGCCGCGAAGCGTGGTCACTCCGACGTGTGCGTGTACCGCACCGGGAGCTTCCCCGAGGACGTGCCGGAGCGGGATTTCGACTACTCGTCGGCGATCGGCTACTTCGATTACGTGGCCGACCCCGTGGTGCACCTGAAGGCCCTGCGGGAGCGCACGCGCAGCCGCATCATCATGAGCTTCCCCAAGCGCTGGGAGTGGCGTGTGCCGCTCCGGCAGGTCCGCTTCTGGCGCTCGGGCTGCCCGCTCTTCCTATACACGAGAGCGGAGGTCCAGCGCCTGCTCACCGAAGCAGGCCTCGGGCGGTGTGAATGGATCCCGACCGACCGCGACTATGTCGTGGTCGCGAAGCTGGACTGACCTGCGGCACCCAGGCCAGGGAGCTTTCGCGTGAACCTCGGCCGACGGTCCGGGGTAGAAGCTCGGGCGAGGCGCACCGGCGCTCGAACCGGCCGGGTCGCCTCCTGCGCCGGGGCGGGCTCGGACGACCAGCGGGTGCCGGCACCGCGGGCGGGGCCCTGGACCACCCGCCGCAGGCGGCCAGTTTCCGCCCAATCCCTGTTGACGGGGCGTCCGCAACGCCTATAACCTGCGCCGTCGCACCGAGTCCCGACTTCAAGGACGGGGACCAGGCGACGCACCGGGGAAGGAGCTCTCGGCTGACCGTCTCTCGAGGGAAATCATGAGGATCCTGGTCACAGGAGGTGCCGGCTTCATCGGGTCCCATCTCGCGGAGGATCTCCTCCAGCGGGGTCATGAAGTCTGGGCCCTGGACGATCTGTCCACCGGCCGGGTGGAAAACATTGCCGGTTTCGCGCGGCATCCCCGGTTCCGGTTCCTCGAAGGCAACGTCATGGACACCGCGTTGGTGCACGGGCTCGTCGCCCAGTGCGACCGCGTGTTCCATCTCGCCGCCGCCGTGGGCGTGAAGTATGTCCTCGAGAACCCGCTGCGCTCGCTGCTCACGAACATCCGTGGCACCGAGGTCGTGCTCGAAGCCGCCCAGGTGCACCGCCGCAAGGTCATCCTCACCTCGAGCAGCGAGGTGTACGGCAAGGGTGTCTCGGTGCCGTTCTCCGAGGACGACGACCGCTTGATCGGCCCCACGCACAAGCTGCGCTGGTCGTATGCGTGCGGCAAGGCCGTCGACGAGTGCCTGGCGCAGGCCTACTGGCAGCAGCACCAGCTTCCGGTGGTCATCGTGCGCTGCTTCAACACCTGCGGGCCGCGCCAGTCCGGTGCCTACGGCATGGTGATCCCCAACATGGTGCAGCGCGCCCTGGCGGGCGACCCCATCCACGTGTATGGCGACGGCCAGCAGTCGCGCTGCTTCAGCGCCGTGTCCGATGTCGTGCGCGCCATGACGTTGCTGGCGGACCATCGCGAGGCCGAGGGTCAGGTGTTCAACGCCGGCTCCGATGAAGAAGTCTCGGTGCTCGAGCTGGCCAAGCGCATCAAGCGCCTGTGCCAGAGCGATTCGCCCATCGAGCTGGTGCCCTACGAGCAGGTGTACGGTCAGTCGTTCGAGGACATGCGGCGCCGCGTGCCGGATCTGCAGAAGATCCGCCGCTTCGTGGGCTACCGCCCGCAGGTCAGCCTCGATCGTCTGCTCGAGCTCACCATCCGCGATACCTGCGAGCGCTCGGGCATCGCCTGCCCCATCGAGGTGTCGGCAGCCTAGTCGCCCGCAAGCTGGCGGCTTCGCCCCCGACCCCCGCGCCGCATGTCACTTACGCCCTTCGTCGCGCTGGCGGTCGCGGCGCTGTTCTCTTACGCCCTCATGCCGCTCGGCATCCGGCTGGCGTGGGCGGTGGGCTGGCTCGACCATCCCGAGGCCCGCAAGCTGCACACCAATGCCACGGCCGTGCTCGGCGGTGCCGTGGTGTTCGTGTGCGCGGTCGCCGCGTGGGGGCTCACGCTGGCGCGCATGGAGCACTCACCGGCCGACTGGGAGGCGTGGTACCTGCTCGCCGGCGCTGCGGTCATCCTCGCCGTGGGCCTGTGGGACGACCGCTTCGGCATGCAGCCGGGCGTCAAGATGCTGGGGCAGGCCGCGGCGGCCAGCATGTTCATGGCCGCGGGACTGGTGCCCGACATCGGGCTGCCGGTGGGCATCGAGGCCGCCCTCACGCTGGTGGCCATGGTCGCGCTCATGAACGCGGTCAACTTCCTCGACAACATGAACGGCATGGTGGGCGGGCTGGCCGCCATCGCCCTCACCGGG
>JBEBGT010000103.1:0-8924 GCA_040081365.1 Candidatus Eiseniibacteriota bacterium
CTGCTGGTGCAGGGCGAGTACCTGCAGCAGGACCGCGACAACGCCGACTGGGACGGCATCAACGCCGTGTACACGCGCGAGCGCACCAAGCGCAGCGGTGGCTACTTGTTCGCCGACTACAACTGGAAGCAGCGCTACAACGTGGGCGCGTCGGTGGAGTCGTACGACGACCCGGACTCGCCCGGCGACACGTTCACCGGGTTCGGTGCGTTCGCCGGCCTGGCACTCATGGAAGAGACCACGGCGTTCCGGCTCGACTGGAAGCGTACGTCTCGCTCCGAGAGCGCCGCCCCGTCCGTGCCGGCCGATGATCCCATCCAATCGCTCACGCTGCGCGTCATCTTCTCGATGGGACCCCACAAGGCGCATCAGTTCTAGGAGGCGGTCATGCTTCGCAGATCTTTCGCTGCACTGTTGGTGCTGGCCGCCTTCACGGGCAGCGCACACGCCAAGATCAACATCGCCGCGTCCACCAACGACCTCGCCTCCATTGCAGCCAGCGTCGGCGGCGATCAGGTGGACGTGTTCGCCATCGCTCGCCCCGGTTCGGACCCGCATCGCATCGAGGCGCTGCCCAGCTACATGGTCAAGGTCTCGCGCGCGGCGCTGTATCTCAAGGTCGGGCTCGGGCTCGATCAGTGGGCGGACGCTATCGTCGATGGCTCGCGCAACTCCAAGCTGCAGATCGTGGATTGTTCCGTGGGAGTGCGCGTGCTCGAGAAGCCCACGGGCAAGGTCGACGCCTCCATGGGCGACGTGCATCCGGACGGCAACCCGCACTACTGGATGGATCCTCGTAACGCCGTGGCCGTGGCGAACAACATCGCGACAGCACTGGCGAAGGCCGACCCCTCGAACGCGGCGGCTTATCAACAACGGGCGGCTGCGTTCTCCAAAGACGCGCAGGCGTGCTGGCAACGCAATGCCGATGCGGCCAAGAAGCTGGGCTCGCACACGATCTTCACCTATCACCGCTCGTGGAGCTACTTCGCCGACGCGTTCGGCTTCGAGGTGGTGAACACGGTCGAGCCGGTGCCGGGCATCCCGCCCACGGCGCGGCATCTTCAGGAACTGGTCGACCAAGCCAAGGCGCGCAAGGTGGGCGTGCTGGTGCAGGAACCGTACTTCTCGGCCGACGGCGGCAAGTTCCTCACGCGGCAGGCGGGTGTGCGGTTGCTCGTGCAGGCGGCCTCGTGTGATGCGCCAGTGGAGGGCAGCTACCTCAGGAATTTCGACACGATCCTGGCGGCGCTGGCGGCCCCGGCGGGAGGCCGCTGATGTTCGAGGCCCTGTCGTTGCCGTTCTTCCAGACGGCGGCACTCGCCGCGCTGGTGCTGGCGGGCATTCATGCCTATCTGGGGTTCCACATCGTGCGCCGCGGGGTGTTGTTCGTGGATCTTGCCTTGGCGCAGATGGCCGCGCTGGGTGTGGCGTTGTCGGTGGTGTTGGGCAAAGAGCACGACGACGTGGGCTCGTACCTGTTGGCGCTGGGCATGACCATGGTGGGGGCGGCGCTGTTCGCTTGGCTGCGCGGCCGCGCCAAGCACGCCCCGCTCGAGGCGTTCATCGGCATCGTGTTCGCCACCGCACAGGCGCTGGCGTTCCTGATGCTCGAGAAGACACCCAGCGGCGCCGAGCACATCAAGGAAGCGCTCGTGGGCTCTCTGTTCACGGTCGCGCCGCATCACATCGCGATCGTGGCCGGCCTGTACGCGGTGGTCGGCGTGGTGCACGTGTTGCTACGCAAGCCGTTCATGGAGATCACGAACGACCCCGCAGGAGCCCGGGCTCGAGGCCGGAAGATCTTCCTGTGGGACTTCCTGTTCTACGCCACGTTCGGTGTGGTGGTCACGAGCGCGGTGCAGATCGCCGGCGTGTTGCTGGTGTTCGGTTTCCTGGTGATCCCCGCGGTGGCCGGCGTCATGGCCACCAACCGCGCGGGGCTGGCCATGGTCATCGGCTGGGTGTTCGCGTTCGCGGCCAGCGTGGCGGGCCTGCTGGCGTCCGTGACACTCGATCTGCCGGCGGCACCCAGCATCCTGGTGACGCTCACGGCATTGCTCGTGTTGCAGGGTGCCGTGCAGGCACTCACGGGCCGCGGCCGGAAGAGCGCGCTGCCTGGCGCATCGCACTGAGACGGAGCGGTGGTAGAGGACTCGGCGGGGCGGCCTCGCGGCCGCCCCGCCTTCACATGAATGTCTCGTGCTACCGCGTCACACCAGCCGCCATACCGGTGCCGCCAGCGCCCGTCACGTTCATGCGCACTTTGTAGAGCCCGTGGCGCGCGGTGAAGTACAGCGCGCGACGATCGACATCGCCCCACGCGAAGTTGGCGGGCAGTTCCGGTAGGCGCAACGTGCCCAGATGACGGCCATTCGCCGCGATGACCCACACCCCGCCAGGCCCCGAGCAGTACACGTTGCCGCGCATGTCGACCTTGAGTCCATCGAGCGCCTCCGGCCCCGGGGCGTTCGTCATGTCGAAGAACACGTGCCCATCGCGCAGGGAGCCGTCCGGTTGCACGGCGTAACGCATGATCACCTTGGCGCGCTCGTCCCAGTTGCTCACGTACAACCAACGCTCGTCTGGCGAGAACGCCAGGCCGTTGGGGCCGCGCAGGTCCTTGCTCACCACGCCCAGGCGCCCGTCGCGCAGACAGAACACGCCGGTGAAGCCGAGCTCCCGGGCCGGATCGTCGTGCGCCTTGGGCAGCCCGAACGGCGGATCGGTGAAGTACAGCGTGCCATCGGAGCGGTACACGAGGTCGTTGGGGCTGTTGAGGCGCTTGCCCTCGAACCGGTCGGCGAGCACGGTGAGCTTGCCGTCGGCCTCGGTGCGCGTGATGCGGCGGTTGCCGTGTTCGCACGCGGTGAGCCGGCCCTGGGCGTCGAACGCCAGCCCGTTGCTACCGGGCTGGTGCAGCCGGCCCACGTCGGCGCCATCGTAGCCACTGTGCGAGCGGAACACGCTCACGCCGCGCGCGGCGTCGTAGCGGTAGACCGCGTTGGTGTTGGGGTCGCTGAAGAGCAGTGTGCCGTCGGCGGCCCACACCGGGCCTTCGGTGAACTGGAAACCGTCCGCGAGTTTCTCGACGCGCGGATCGCGCGTGAGCACCGCGTCGAGCGCGGCGTCCTTGCGCTCGGTGCCGAGGGGGGCGCCCGCCAGCGCGAGCGGTGCCGCGTCGTCGCGATACCATTCGAGCCGGGCGTTGCGAATCCAGATGTAATTGGCGGGCGAGACCGAGATCGGGCCGTTGATCCCGAACACGGCCAGTTGCACGCGCTGGCCCGGCTTCACGCCACGTGCCGTCACCACGCGGTTGGGGGCGTTCCAGCCGGCCACCACGCTACCGCCGCGCTGGCCCAGCGTGCGCGCGAGCACACCGTCGACCCAGACCTCGGCGTAGTCGTCCACGGTGAGTTCGAACACCACCGTGCTGCCGGCGGTGGCGAACCCGTTCACCTGTGTGGGGACCGTGAATCCGAAGCGATACCAGTTGAAGCACAGCTTGCCCGCGGATCGGCGCGCGGCGAGCGTGTTGGGATCGAGCACCGGCCAGGCCGCGTCGTCGAACGCAGCGGCCCCGGCATGCGGCGCGAAGTCGTACGTGCGGTTGGACGGGCCCGAGGGCTTGAGATCCGCGCCAACGCTCTTGAAGTCGACCTCGCTGATGCGCGTGTCGCTGTAGCGCCAAGCACCACTCACCGCGCTGACGCCCGCGACGGTGCCAAGATCCAGCGTGGCGTCGGGCGTGCCGGCCGGAACCTCCTGGGCGCGCGCGCCGCCGAACGCGACCACCAGCGCGAGCAGCGTGCCCAGATATCGCGGTGCGAGCCGGGGGACGGGTGGCTGCTGGGCGCGTGCGCGCAGCCCGCCGTTCATGACTTCACCCCCGGACGCACCTTGACCGTGTAGTAGAGCACCGGGCCGCGCACGTCCTTGAACCAGTGCGGCGTGCCGGCCGGCACGATGATCACGTCGCCGGGCGCGATCACGCGCGTCTCGCCACCGTCGATGCGGCTGCCGCGGACTTCATCCGCTGCCGTCGTACGTGGCTCGATCACCGTGCCGCCGGTGACGAACGTGGCCGAGCCCTCCAGCATGTGGATCAGGTCGGTGTCTTGCGCGTGCACCTCGGCCATGCCAGCGGTCGTGCGCCGGCTGGTGTGGATCATGTAGTTCGTGCCGGGTTCCGCGTATAGCACGGCACCCTCGGCGAACGACTTGGCGACGTTCTCGGCGCGGTAGTAGTGAACCGGTTTCGTGACCGTGTTTGCGGCCGCGTAGTCGTTGGCGTCGGCGCGCGAGCGCGCGGCCACGAGAGCCAGCGACATGAGCACCACGAAGAGCGCGGCGCCGACGAGCGGCAGCCGGACCGAGTTGCGGGAATGCAGCATGGGAGTCCTCCGTTCGGGTAGGGCCGTGCGTCAGCGCGCGGCCGAGAGCGCCTTGTCCCACGCGGCCACGGCCCCGCGGGCGATGTCGTCGTCCTGCTGCGCGCTGGCGGCTCCACTCACGCCGATCGCGCCCACCACACGGCCGTTCACCAGCACGGGCACGCCGCCCTGCAACGGCGTCATCACCGACACGCCGAGCAGCGCGAGCCGGCCGCCCTTGATGGCGTCCTCGAACACCGCGGTGGGCCGGCGGAACTGCGCCGCCGTGCGCGCTTTCTCGATGGCGACGCTGGCGGCTGCGGGAAACGTGTCGTCGAGCCGCTCCAGGTAGAGCAACGCGCCGCCCTCGTCGACCACGGCGAGAGCACCGCTCGTGGCGCTCAAGCGGCGCGCTTCGTCGACCGCGGCGGCGGCCACGCGCTTGGCACCCTCCAGGGTGAGTACCGTGCGGTCCTGGGTGGGTTCGGCGACGGCGAGCCGGGACAGGCACGCGACGGCGAGGATCGCGAACGCGATGCGGGCGAGGAGTGTCATAGCGGTCTCCTTGGCGGCAGGTCGGCAGACCAGCGCAGGCTGGGTTGGCGTCATGCGCGCAGGGCAAGCGCGCGTTCACGTGCCATAAGCGCGGGCAGGCCCGGGAGGTTCCCGGGCCCGCGCACCCGGCAACCGTGATCCGCGCTCAGAGTTCGTTGCGCCGGATCACGTCCGCCAGCTTCCTCGCGCTCTCGCGCACGGTGCGCTGCTGGGTGGCGTAGTCCACGCCGATGAGTCCGAAGCGCGCCTTGAAGCCGTCGGCCCACTCGTAGTTGTCGAGCAGCGACCAGTGCAGGTAGCCCACGATGGGCACACCCCTGTCGATCGCACGCGCGACCTGCCACAGGTGCAGGAACAGGAACGTCCAGCGGTCGTCGTCGCGATTCGTGGGCAGGCCGTTCTCGGTGATCAAGATGGGCTTGCCGTAGCGCCGGTAGCTCTTGAGGAAGTGCGCCATGCCCTCGGGGTAGATCTCCCAACCCAGTTCGTTGCGCTTGCCGATGCCGCCATGGTGTTCGAGCGTGCACAGGTTGCCGAGCAGTCCTGGCAGCGAGAAGCCCGTGTTCTTCACGAAGTCGCGCGTGTAGTAGTTGAGCCCGATGTAGTCGAGCGTCTGCGCCTGCGGGAGCCGTTCCCAGAACAGTCCGGGCACGCGCAGCGCGCCGGTGTGCAGCGCATCCAGGAACAGGTTGTTGAAGAGATACTCGCGCACGCGCACGGACAGGCGGTCGAGACGGCTCTTCGGATTGCAGGGCGACAGCGCCAGCGCGTGCTTGGCCACGCTCACCATGGCGTCGGGGCGCGCGGCGTGCAGGGCGTGATACGCCTTCACGTGCGAACGCAGCATGGTGCGCATCACGCGCAGCGCGGCGGCGAAGTCGTTCACCTTGCCGGGTGGCCATTGCCCCAGGATCCAGCCCTTGAACGCCTGCACCACGGGTTCGTTGAACGTGATCCACCACCGCACGCGCGCGCCGTACTCGGCGGCGACGCGGGCGGTGAAGCGCTCGAAGTAGTGTTCGAACTCGGGGTGTTCGAGCCCGCCTTGATCGGCCAGCCACTGCGGCAGCGTGTAATGGAACACCGTGACGACCGGCTCCATGCGGCGCTCGCGCAGCGCGTCGATCACCTGGGAATAGTGCTCGAGACCTTCACGGCTCCAGACGCCCTCGGACGTCTCGATGCGGCTCCATTCCAACGAGAAGCGCTGCGCGGTGTGGCCCAGCTGCTGCGCCAGGTCGAAGTCCTCGCGGAAGCGGCGGTAGTGGTCGGCCGCCGCGCCCGAGGGCTCGGCCACGCGCCCGGACTGTTCCCAGGCCCACCAGTCGCTGTTGGTGTTGTGGCCCTCGACCTGGTGCGACGACGTGGCGCCGCCCCACAGGAAGCCGTTCGGGAACCGGAAGTTCGCGGAATGGATGCCGGGGCCTTCGTGGGCTTCGTGGGGGTCGGCCTCCGGCGCCGGCAGGGGAGCTTGTTCGAGTGTGCTCATGGCCGCGCCTCCTGGGGTGCGACGCCCGCGAGGGCGGTGTGCGGCGCCGGCGTCTCATCGCTCGAGGCCGGCGCGGGCGCGTGGGCTTCACGCATGGCGTGCATACCCGCATCCGAGACACCGTGCGAGCGAAACGTCATGAACTGCACGAGGTCCTTGGTGAAAATGAGGTCGAGGGTCCAGTCCAGCATCACGCGCAGCTTCTTCTCGAAGCGCGGCAGTTTGGCGAGGTACACCGTGCGCCACATCCACCACGCCACGAAGCCCGAGAACTGGACGCCGAACACGCGCGCCACGCCCGTGCGCCGGCCGATGGCAGCCAGCGCACCGGGTGAGCGGAAGCGGAACGGCCGCGGAGGCTCGCCGCGCACCGCGGCCTCGAGATTGCGCGCCAGTTGCCGGCCCTGGCGTAGCGCATGTTGCGCGGTGGGCGGGCAGGCGCGGCCGCTGGTGCCGTCCGGCACGCTGGCCGCATCGCCCAGCGCCCACAGCCCGGGCGCGCCCGGCACGCGCAGGCAGGCGTCGACCGCGAGGCGGCCACGTGCGTCGAGGCCCGGGAGCTGCGCGAGCAACGGATTGGGCGCAGTGCCCGCGGTCCACACCAGCGTGTCGCACGCGATACGCGAGCCGTCGTTCAGCACCACGACGTGGTCCTGATAGGACGCCACGCGCGCGCGCGTCATGATCTCCACGCCGCGCTCGGCCAGTTTGCGCTGCGCGTACCGGCCGAGCTCGGGTCCCAGCTCGGGCAGGATCACGTCGCCCGAGTGCACGAGCACCAGTCGCAGTTCCGTGGTGCGCAGGTTCGGGTACCAGCGCACGGCGTGGCGCAGGAAGTCGTTGACCCCGGCGATGGTCTCGACGCCGGCGAAGCCACCGCCAGCCACGACCACGGTGAGCAGGCGGTGACGCGCGGCGGAGGCGCGCTCGACGTCGGCCTGTTCGAGTGCCGAGATGAGCCGGTTGCGCAGGATGGCGGCGTCCCCCAGCGACTTCATGGCGAGCGCGTTCTGTTCGAGGCCCGCGATGCCCGCGTAGTTGGTGACGGAGCCGAGCGCGACGACCAGGCGGTCGTAAGGCAGCTCGTGCGTGTGCGCGTGCTCGCCGTGCGCGACGCGGACGAGTTTCTGGAAAACATCGACCCCCTGGATCTCGCCGTTGAAGAAGCGCACGTGTCTGAGAAGCTTGCGTATGGGATTCACGATGTGCGTCAGGTCGAGGTCGCTCGCGGCGACCTCGTGCAGCATGGGCGTGAACAGCGAGAAGTTGTCGCGGTTCACGAGGGTGACCTCGGCCAGGCCGCGGCGCGCCAGGGACTTCTCGAGCTCGAGCGCGCACTGCAGCCCGCCGAAGCCTCCTCCCAGGATGACGATGCGTGGCGGCATGCGGCCTCGGCGTGGGGGGCGGGGTGAATCGGCGGATTCGGCGTGCCCTCATCGGAATGCGGGAACCCACGCGGGGGTTCCCGGCATTCCGATGAGTGTCCCCGGAAGCCCCCACCCAGCGGTGGCCAACTGGCCATTGACTCGCCCCGGGGCGCAGTCCTAGCTTCGAAGTCCATCCCGTTGGCGACCCTGGAGTGCCGCATGGCCGAAGCCCCTGCCGACGTCCGACGCACGCGCGAGTTCGAGACTCTCCTCGGAGATGTGCTCGAGCGCGCGTACGGCGCGGCCTATCACCTCACGCGCAGTTCGCACGACGCCGAGGATCTGGTGCAGGAGGCCGCGTTGTCGGCGTTCAAGCACTTCGACCAGTTCCAGCGCGGCACGAACTTCAAGGCGTGGTTCATGCGCATCCTCACCAACGCGTTCTTCGCCAGCTACCGGCAGAAGAAGCGCCGGCCGCAGACCACCAACCTGGAAGACGCACAGCCACTGCACCTGCTGTTCGCGGCCGTGGACGCCGGGCTCATGGAGCATCACCGCGACCCGGCGTCGCTGATCGTGGAGAAGCTGGGCACCGAGCGCGTGGCCGAAGCCATCGGCGAGCTGCCCGAGGAGTTCCGCGTCGTCTGCACGCTCTACTTCATGAACGACGCGCCCTACCAGGAGATCGCGGAGATGCTGGATTGCCCCGTCGGCACCGTGCGTTCGCGGCTCCACCGCGGCCGGCGCATGTTGCAGAAGTCGCTGTGGGTCCTGGCGCAGGAATGCGGCATCGTGGCCGAGCTTGCCGCATCAGAGGGAGCATCATGAGCCGCCCCGACCGCCTGACCTGCGAGGAGCTGTTCCGCCGCCTCGATGACTTCATGGATCGCGAACTGCACGAGGACGAGGCCACGCTGGTGCGTGAACACCTCGAGACGTGCGCCGTGTGCGCCGCCGAATACTCGTTCGAATCGAGCATGCTCACGAGCGTGCGTGAGAAATTACGGCACATCGCCGCGCCGCCGGACCTCATGGCGAAGATCTCGGCGCGGCTGGCGCGGACCGCGGACGGCGAAGCAGGCTAGCGTGGTGCGACGCCGGCAAGGAGCGAGGCGGGGAGTCGACGCACTCCGGGCC
>JBEBGT010000104.1:0-8899 GCA_040081365.1 Candidatus Eiseniibacteriota bacterium
CCGAACCCGACGTGGCGGGATCATATGTGTAGGACAGCAGCACCGCATCGCCGGTGCGCAACCGGCCGCCCGGCAGCGTGAGGATCTGGAACGTCGAACCGCTGTCGAGCACGCGGTAGTCCGCGTTCTCGACGAACAACAGCGTGTGATCCGGACTCTCGATGCGCAGGCTCGCGGCGCGCACGCCGGCACGCAGCAGCAAGACCGAGCCGCTGGCGTCGAACAACGCGCGCTCGTCGAGCACGTCGACGCTGCCCTGGCGCTCGCCCGTGAGGGTGCGCTGCTCGAGGTCGTAACCGAGCGCGACATCGGTGCGCACGCGCCCCGGGAACATCCGGCTCGCCGAGACCTCGGGCCCCCCGCTGCGCGTCACGGAGTGCTCGCCAACTGCCGTGGCGCGCCGTTCCTGGTAGCTGGCCCCCCAGCGCAACCCGTCACCCACCTGGTGCGACACGCGCGAACTCCAGCCCACGGCACGCGACTCCCCCGAAGCGTTCCACGAGTGCCGCTCCTCGCGCGTCCACGATGACTCCACGCGGCGGCTGTGTCGCAGGCGCACGCGTTCGTTCCAGTCCCACTGCCCGGTGACCGCGGGGCGCGCCTGTTCGTCACGCGTGAACGCGCTCGAGAGCTCGCTGCCGTGCCCCCAGCGCAGCGCGTGCGTGGCGCCGCTCGACCACGTGCGGTACTCGGTGCCGGGCCCGGGGCCGGTGCGCACGTCACGCTGCCGCCACGCCTGCAACTTGCTGTTCGAGGCCTCGAGCCGCCACGTGCGCACACGAATGTCCTGTTCGAGCGGGAACGCGAGCGGGGCCAGCACCCACGACTGCAGGCTGCGCCGGTCGGACAGCTCGCCCTGCAACGCAAGCCCGCGCAGGCGCAGCACCGCGTTGCCCGACGCGACATCGGAGCGGAAGTCCGAGAGCGAAGCCCCGTCGCGCCGGCTCTGCCCGCGCGTGCGTGCCGCCACACCGGCGAGGGTGAACGGTGAACCGCCGAACATGCGCGCCGACATCTCGTACCCCGTCTCGCTCACCTTCACGGTGCCGCCTCCACCGGCCGGCCCGCGCTGGAAAGACGGCCGCAGCGAGCCCGACCACGACAAGAGCCGCGGCGAGACGAGCGCGCCCTCGAACGGTACGCGCAGCCAGAACTGCGACCGCGGCGGCTCGGTGCGCGAGCCCGTGGCGTCGCCCGATGTGATGCTCTCCACCGAGCCGCCGAGCTCACCGCCCGAGCGGCGCAGGCGCAGGAGTGGATCGGCGTCAGCCGCGGACGACAGCGTGAGTAGCAGTGCTGCGCCCCCGAGGGCCGCCCCGATGCGCACGAGGCTCCGATGGGCGCGCACGGTCACTCCGACGCCACGCTGTCGGGCGGCGTCTCGCTCGCGGCATCCACCGCGACCGGCTCGCGCACGTGGCAACGCTGGCACTCACCGAAGCCGGCCTTGAACGCGATGGTGCCGTTGTGGCACTTGCCGCACGCTCGGCCCGCCGAGATGTCCGCCATGCGGATGACGTTGGCACCCGCGGTGGGCTCGAACAGGTTCATGTGGCACGCCTTGCACTGGTAGCGGATGCGGTGCACCCAATGCGGGAAGCGCGCCGGCGGCAGCGAGTCGAGTCCCACGCCGGTGGCGTAGCTGGAGTCACTCGGGTGCCGCGTCATGGTGATCGTGCCCGTGAGCTCGGGCTCGCTACGCGCCTCGGGCATCTGCAGCCGCGTGTGGCAGCGCTCGCAGGCATTCACGGGGTTGTACGCCACTTTGCCGTGGCACTTGCCGCAGAAGTTGCCCTCGAAGATGCCCGCCATGGTGATCTGGTTGTTCTTGTAGCGCATGACCGGGCCGTGGCACTGGCGGCAATCGATGAGCGCCGTGTGCACCGAGTGCGGAAAGTACGCGTCCATGAGTGAATCGGGCGCGTCGTTGGGGAAGTAGAAGTCGAACGCGAACGGCGACGTCCCGGGATCCACGGCGTGTGCCGGCAGCATGTCGAGCGAGGCTCTCGGGCGATAGAGTCCTTGCTTCAGGGCGGCCACCCAGTCCGCATTGCCCGCATGGTCGCGCGGGATCCAGGCCAGGATGCTGTCCGGCACCAACGTGGTCTCGAACTTCGGCACCGGCAGTTCCGGTTCGCTCGGCTTCACCACGGCCGCGCTCGCGCTGCTCGCCGGGCGCACCGCGGGCGCGGTGGCGGCGTTGCGCGGCGCGCTGGGTGCGGCCGGTGGCAGGTCGAGGAACACGCGCGCCGCCTGGCCGCAGCCGGCCGCGGCGAACACCGCGACGGCGAACAGCACGAGCGACGCTCCCGCGCGTCGTGCGCGAGTCGGACGTACCGGGTCCTTGGGCGAAAGCGGCATCAACGAGTCCCTACTTGATGTGACAGGTCAGGCAGAGCGCGCTGCCGCTGTTGGAAATACGCAGGAACGGCCGATTGGCGGCGGTGTGTGGGTTGTGGCAGCTGCCGCACTGCACCTTGCCGTTGTAGAGCTGCAGGCCCGCCGACTGGATCTCGGACGAGGTGTGGAACTTGGTGTCGGCCGTGTTGTCGAACAGCACCGAGATCGGGTGATCGTTGCGCAGGTCGGTGCCCAGGTTCGTGAAGCCGCCCGCCGGCATGCGCGTGCCGATGGCCGCGCCGCCGGTGTAGTTGTTGGGCACGTTCACGATGACGTCGAGGCCCACGGTGCCGTCATGGCACGACAGGCAGGCCTGCGACACGCCGGTCGGCTGCGGATCGACCGTCATGTTGATGGTCGAGCTGTGATTGGCGTCGTACATCGTGTAAGTGGCCGTGGAGAAGTTGCGGTTCCACAGCGGGGCCGAGGTCTGGCCGCCGTGCGGCGTGTGGCAGTACACGCACACCTCGCCGTAATCACGCAGGGAACCCGCGCCGTACAGATTGTTCGAGGCCGCGAACGACAGGTTGTGCAGCGTCTCGACCACCGACGTGCCGTTGGGATAAGCCCCCGGCGCGGCGGAAGCCCGCCACGCCATACTGGCCAGCGCGACCACGCTGAGCACACTGACGACGAGGGTGATGCGGATGCGGTTCATGTTCATCTCTCCTGGCGACTGGCGCCGGTGGCGGCGGGCTCGCCCGAGCCCGTGCCCCGGCTCCCGAGGTACTGGAACCACTGCAGACGGCTGTTGTAACGGTCCGCCACGATCACGCGGTCGTGCGGGTCGATGCAGAGCCCGAGCGGCAGCCACAGCTCGCCGGGCCCCTTCCCCTGCGATCCGAACGCCAGCAGCAGCCGGCCCTCGGCGTCGAAGATCTGCACGTTGTTGAACGACGCGTCCACCACGTAGAGGTGCCCCTCGGAGTCCCACGCCGCACCCTTGGGGCGCGCGAAGCTCCCGGGCGTGTCGCCCATGCGGCCGATCGTGCGCACGTGCGCGAACGCGCGGTCGAACAGCTGCACGCGCGCGTTGAGCCCGTCGACCACCGCGAGCAGGCCGAGCGACTCGTTCCACGCCACGGAGAGCGGGTAGAGGAACTCACCCGGGCCGCCGCCACGGTTCTCGCGCACATCCTTGGATGTGGCCGAGCGTTGGCTCCACACATTGCCGTCGTCGACCGGCGGGGCCTCGGCCGACTTGCCGGTGGCATCCGCCACGGTCTTGCCGATGCGATGCAGCACGCTGCCGTCCAGGGCGAACACGACGATCTGGTGCAGGTAGCTGTCGGCCACGTACACGTGACCGGCCGCATCCATGGTGGCGTCGACCGGATTGATGAGCAGCTTGGAGCCGCCGAGTGCGACCTGCAGCGTGCCCTCGCGGTCGAACACCAGCACGCGACGGTTGACCTGGTCGCACACCACCACGCGGTTGGCCCCGTCGCCGCCCATGCCCATGGGGCGGCCGATGCGCGCCGCGCCCTTGCCCACCCACGGCGTCACGGTGTGCTTCACGGTGTCGAACACGTAGACGCGCCCGGCCGCGGCATCGCTCACCCAGATGCGGCCGTCGGCATCGGCGTAAGCGTCGGTGGGCCGCGACAGGTTCACGGACTCCGACGGCTTGGCACCGGCCAACGCCATGAGGCTCTTCTTCAGGGCCGACTCCGAGGCGCCGATGTCGCGAGGGCCGCGCAGCTCGCGCACGTACTCGATGCGCGCCGTCTCGGGCGGCGCCGGCCACACCAGGCGCTCGCTCGAGCGCGGCGCGCGCGCGGCGAACGCGGGCAGCGCCAACGTGAGCAGGGCGAGCGACAGCAGGCAGGTGCGCATGGGCGAGGTCCTCACCAGAAGTGCGCCGTGCTGCGCGACGGCGGAGTACGGTGGCACACCAGGCACAAGGAACCCGCGCTGTTGGGGATGCGCAGGAACTTGCGGTTCTGCTGGGTGTGCGGATCGTGACAGGTGTTGCACTGCACGCGACCGTCCTCCAGCTTGAGCCCGGCGGCCTCGACCACCGCGGCGGGCTGGAAGTTGGCGTTGCGCGTGGCATCGTACTGGAGCGAGAACGGGTGCTGCTTCCTCAGGTCCTCCTGGAACCAGACGTTCTCCCAGTTGAACCCGCCCTCGGGGTCGCCGCCCTTGTGGCAGTCGGTCGCGCAGCGCTTGATCGTCTCGCCCGGCGCACTGGGCCCCGTATGCGTGAGCGGCGGGTTGATGACGTCGTCCAGCGCCACCGTCCCGTCATGACACGACAGGCAGAGGCGAGACGTGCCCGTGGGCTGCGCATCGGGGATCATGCTCAGGGAAGCGGCCTCGTACATCCGGTAGGGCCCGTTCGGCAGCCGCCGGTTCCACAGCGGTCGCTCGGTACGCCCGCCATGAGGGGAGTGGCAGTACACGCACGCTTCACCATATTGCGAGATGAAGTTCCGCATCGGGTCCACCTGGGCAGTGCGCGACAGGTTGTGCACGGTCTGGGTCACCACCGAGCCGTTGGGCCATTGCGCGAACGCGGAGCCCACCCCGAAGGTGAGCCCCGCGAGCACGAGCAGGGTGGCGACCGGGCGCAAGGGTGCCGCTGGCCGCTGCCCCGCTCCCCGCATCACTTGAGCGAGGCGATGTAGGTCACCACGTCGGTGACCGCTTTGTCGTTGGGCAGCGACGTGGCCATGCCCTTCATCTGGGCACCCGTCACGTCACGCGGATCGGCGCCGCGGATGCCGGCGCGGAACTTGGTGAGCTGCGTCATCATGTACCAGTCGGCCTGGCCCGCGAGCGCCGGCGCCTTGAGCGCGAGCTGCCCCTTGGCCGCGGGGCCGTGGCACGCGGCGCACACCTTGGCGTAAGTGGCCTTGCCCGCCACGGCATCGCCCTTGAGTGCGGCCACCGGCGGCGTGCCCTTGAGCGTCTTGATGTATGCCACGACATTGGCGATCGCGGCAGCGTCGGTGAGTTGTGCGGCCATGGGGCGCATCTGCGCGCCACCGGTGTCCTTGGCGTGGCTGCCGCGCGCACCGCTCTTGAACTTCTCGAGCTGCGCGACCAGATACCAGGGCTCCTGCTGCCAGAGCGCGGGCGCACCGAGCGCCTTGTTGCCAGCGGCCGCGGGCCCGTGGCAGGTGACGCAGAGCTTGTCGAACATCACCTTGCCCTTGGCGGCATCGCCACCCGCTTGGGCGGTAGCGAGCGCGGAGTAGCACGCCAACGATACGGACGCGAGCAGGAGCGCGACGCCGACGATGCGGAACGGGCGAGACAGCGAGACAGTCGGGGTGTGGCAGGAATGCATGGACATGTCGGACCTCGGGAGTGGCTGGGTCGTCCGCGACCGGGGAGCCGCGGACCGGGGATCTCACGTAGAGCGCCACTTGCACGTCCGGGGCCGGAGCCAAGTGATTGTACGTAGATTAGGACAGTCGTTGCCACACATATAGTTACGCCGATGGACCATGCCCATCTGGGGGCGTGACGGCCCGAACTCGCTGCCAAGGTGGCAGGAAGTCTGACCATCGGTCCGGTGGCGGCTTCTGGCCGGGGCGGCTCGCCGCTGGCCGGCCCGACGGGTGGCCGGAAGTCGGAGGTCGCCCCCCGCCACTCCACGACCACAATGAGTTAGCGCCGCCAGATGTCAAGGCACGCGCGATGCTCTACGGGGGCTCGGCAGTACATCGCGGGGGCGGCTGGAACCGCACCCTCGCAGGGATCCTCACGGAGGAGGTCCGCGATGTCGTTCGTGAGCCTGTCACTGATCACGATGTGGATGATCCTGGAGTTGCTGGATGTGACGTTCGCCGGCCTGTCGCACGGGCTGGTGGTGGCGGCGGTGGCGATCGTGTTCCTGAGCGGCAATCGCCGCGCCCGCGCGCACCGCGCGCTGCACCGCCGGGCGCTGCGGGAAGCGGCCGCCGAATCCTCGCCGGGAGCGCCGACGCTCCCGCAGTGAGCCATCGGGCCGGGAGGCGGCACGCCATCCTCCCCACTCCCGGCCACTCCCCTCCGAAGGTCGCCCCCCGCAGCATCAAGTCCGGGCGCGCGCGACCGATGCTGCCCTCGGGGCTGTCCATCCACAGATCCCACATGCAACCACCTGTCTTCGCTCCAGGAGGTTCCCTGCGTGGGACTGGTCCGTCCGGGCATCCCGAGCATCACCGACATCCTGCTCGAGGCCGGTGTCGTCAGCGCCGCGCAGATCGACGCCGCCCTCGAACACCAGCGCGCCACCGGCGTGCGGGTCGGTGAAGCGCTGGTCGATCTCGGCTCCGCGAGCGAGAACGACATCGGCTGGGCGCTGGCGCGCCAGCTCGGCTACACGTTCCTGGACCTGGCCCCCGAAGCGCTCGACCGCGAACTCGTGCAGGGCTTTCCCGAAGGCCTGCTGAGGCGTCTGCTCGCGGTGCCGCTGGTGCGTTCGGAACACGGGCTGTCGGTGGCATTCGGCGACCCCACCGATCGCGAGGCGATCGCGGAACTCGAGCATGTGGCCGGCGTGCCGATCGAGCCCAGCGTGGCGGCGCCGTCGATGATCTACCGCGCCTTGGAGCAGTTGGCGGGCGGGCATCACGAACATGCGCGCGGTGCGGCGCACCCGCACCTGCTACATCGCGCCACCGTGTTGCGCGAGGGCTCCGGCGCGCACCTGCTGGCGGGCCAACTGCGACGCGCGTTGCTGGCACATGCAACCGAGATCCACTACCTGCCCGAAGGCGAAGAGATCCGCGTGTTCCACCGCATCGGCGGCCGGCTCACGTTCGCGGGCTCGGGCCCGGCCAGCATCGCGTACCTGTTGCTGGCGAGACTCGAGGCACTGGGCGGCCCGGCTTACGACGGCGACCAGACGCACGTGCAGGGCCGCGCGGTGTGCCCACTGGGCGACCAGGACGTGCAGCTCGACGTGTCGCTGCTGGGCGCCGACACGGGACTCGCGATCACGCTCGGCATACGCGAAGCCGGTGGCGCAGTGCCGCCACTCGACGCGCTCGGCATCGATCCGGTGGACCTGGCGTGCGTGCGTGGTGCGCTCGACCAGCCGGCAGGGCTCGTGCTGCTGTCGGGCCCGGCGCGCGCGGGCTGCTCGACCACACTGGCGAGCCTGCTCGCGGCGGTGAGCGTCGAAGGCCGGCGCTCGCTGGCGTTCGAACGTCGCACCGCCACGCCGCTGCCGGCCACCACGCGGCTCGCACTCGGCGCCGACCGCGCGCGCGAGACCTGGAGCGAGATCGCCGTGGCGCAGAGCGCGGATATCGTGGCACTCGATGACGTGTTCACGGGCGAGCACGCGGCAGGCCTTCTGGCCAGCAACGGCTCGGGCCGCATGCTGCTCGCGACCACCGACTGGAGCGACAGCTTCGCGCTCATCGGCTTTCTGGCCTCGCGCCCCGGCGGCGCGCAGATCCTGGCCGACCGGCTGCGACTCGTGATCCAGCAGCGCATGGCGCGCTTCGAGCCCGACCCGGCCGCCGACGAGCCCGAGGCCGCGTGCACGCGCCCGGTGTTCGAGGTGCTGCTCGTGAGCGACGCGTTCCGGAACGCCTTGCGCGAGGGCGCCACGCTGGGGCAGTTGCGTTCGCTGGCGGCCATCGACGGCCATCGCGACCTCGGTGAACAACTCCACGCACTCGTCGCGGCCGGCCGGCTCTCGGTCAGCGAAGCCGCCCGCATCCTGAGCTGAGGAACATATGGCCTTCGACCTGACCGCACTGCTCGGCTTCGCCCACGACGAGGGCGCTTCGGACCTGCACATCTCGGCGGGGCTGCCGCCCATGCTGCGCATCCGGGGCGAGATCGTGCGGCTCGAGATGCCGCCGCTGTCGCGCGACGACGCGCATGCCGCGATCTACGACATCCTGCAGGACGAGCAGAAGAAGATCTTCGAGGAATATCGCGACATCGACTTCGCGTTCGAGATCCCGGGGCTGTCGCGCTTCCGCGCCAACGTCATGATGCAGTCGCGCGGCGAGGCGGCGGTGTTCCGGCTCGTGCCCACGCGCATCCGCACGCTGGAAGAGCTGCAGATGCCGCCCGTGCTGAAGATGCTGTCCGAGAAGGAGCGCGGGCTGGTCGTGGTGACGGGCCCCACCGGCTCCGGCAAGTCCACGACGCTCGCGGCCATGGTGAACTACGTCAACGAGACGCGGCGCGGGCACATCCTCACCGTGGAAGACCCGGTCGAGTTCGTGCACGAATCCAAACGCTGCCTGGTGAACCAGCGCGAGGTGGGCTCGCACACGAAGTCGTTCGCCTCGGCGCTGCGCGCCTCGCTGCGCGAGGACCCGGACGTGATCCTGGTGGGCGAGCTGCGCGACCTGGAGACCACGCAGCTCGCGATCTCGGCCGCCGAGACCGGCCACCTGGTGTTCGCCACGCTGCACACCAACTCGGCCGCCAAGACGATCGACCGCATCATCGACATCTTCCCCAGTGGCCAGCAGGCCCAGATCCGCACCATGCTGTCGGAGTCGCTGGAAGGCGTGGTGGCGCAGACGCTGCTGCCCGC
>JBEBGT010000620.1:0-2330 GCA_040081365.1 Candidatus Eiseniibacteriota bacterium
ACGTGGTGACGCTCGACTGAAACAGGAAGTCCGCCGATCGCTGATCATCTCGGACGACGAAGGGGATGTAGGTCTGCCACCCGCTCGGCAGCGAGGTGGTGAACGAGAAGCCGATGGACCTCAAGCGCGCCATCGGCTTCGCCAGCGACCTGTGCACCGGCATGACGGTGGCGCATCAGGTGGGCATCGTGCACCGGGACCTGAAGCCCGCGAACGTGCTCATCAACAAGGAAGGCCTGCTCAAGATCGTGGATTTCGGCGTGGCCGCCGCGCAGCGCGAGGGCGACACGCAGCTCACCAAGACGGGGTACGTCATCGGCTCGCCGAAATACATGGCACCCGAGCAGATCCTCGGCAAGAAAGTGGACGAACGGGCGGACATCTACGCGGTCGGCGTCATCATGTACGAGATGATGACCGGCGTGCCGCCCTACACGCGCGGCGACCACATGTCGGTGATGTACCAGCACGTGCAGGGCAAGGCGCGCTCCCCCAAGGAAGTGAACCCGCAGCTGCCCGACGGCCTGGGCGAGCTCATCATGAAGGCCATGGCCGTCGACAAGGCCAAGCGCTTCCAGACCATGGAAGAGATGCGGGTCGCGCTGCAGCGGTTCCTCTAAGATTTGGAAAAAGCGGCCTGCGGCCCTTTTTCGGACTTGCCCTGCGTTTCCGGCCGCAAAAGGCGTGGCTTTTGCGGCCTGCGCCTGAGACAAGGGTCTTGAGCCCGATTTCGCGAACTCGGCACCCTCCAGGGCCGCTGGGGGGCTGCTAAACTCCGCGGCTTCTGTCAAATAGGCGGGGTCCCCCTTGGCGCGCATCGACGCCTTCCTGAAACTGGGCACTCAGCAGGGCTGCTCCGACGTGCACCTCGCGGTCGGCATCCCGCCCATGCTGCGCATGCACGGCGACCTGATGCCCATCAAGTTCCGCGAGCTGCGCGGCTCCGAGCTCGAAGGCTACATCTCGGAGATCCTCACCCGCACCCAGGCGGAGCACTTCGCCAAGGGCAACGACCTCGACTTCTCGTACGTCTCGGGCGAAGGCGGCCGCTTCCGCGTCAACGTGTTCCGCAAGGACACGGGGGTGGGCGCCGTGTTCCGCGCCATCCCGACCGAGGTGCCGACCCTCGAGAAGCTCGGCCTGCCGCCGATCGTCACCAGGCTCTGCGACTACCACCAGGGCATGGTGCTGGTCACCGGCTCCACCGGCACCGGCAAGTCCACCACGCTCGCAGCGATGATCGACCACCTCAACCAGACTCGCAAACTCAACATCATCAGCCTCGAGGATCCGATCGAGTTCGTCCACCGCAGCAAGAACGCGCAGGTGATCCAGCGCGAGCTCAACACACACATCCCGAGCTTCGCCGAAGGCGTGCGCGCGGCGATGCGCGAGGATCCGGACGTGATCCTGGTCGGCGAGCTGCGCGATGGCGAGACCATCCGCATGGCAATGACCGCCGCGGAGACCGGCCACCTGGTGCTCGGCACGCTGCACACCACCGGCGCCGTGAAGACCATCGACCGCATCATCGATGCGCTGCCGGTGGAGGAGCGCGAGCAGACCAAGAGCTTCCTCGCGCAGAGCCTGATCGCGGTGGTCACGCAGATCCTCGCCAAGACCGCCGACGGTCGCGGCCGCAAGGCCATCTGCGAGGTGATGGTGATGACCAAGGCGATCGCCAAGCTCATCCAGACCGACCAGACGCACCAGATCCCCACGCAGCTGCAGATGGGCCGCGACTTCGGCATGCAGATGCTCGACCAGGCGCTGCTCGCCGCGATCCAGGCGAAGGAGATCGACCCGGATGACGCCTTCGCCTACGCGACGGAGAAACGCCTCTTCCAGAAGTTCGTCACCGACACGAGCATGCTGCCGAAGCTCGAGATGACCGGCACGCTCAGGACCCAGGCGGCGCAGGAGTAACGGCCCATGCCCGCCATCGACGCATACCTCCTGGACGTGCTGCAACGCCGCGGCTCCGATCTGCACTTCATCGCCGGCGACCCGGCACGCGTGCGCCAGTACGGCGACCTCACGCCGCTCAAGAACGAGAGGCTCGACGCGGCGTTCGTGAAGGACACGCTCTACGAGATCATGCCGAAGCCGGCGGTCGAGCGCTTCGAGGCCAAGGATGGCGCCGATTTCGCTTACACGCTCGGCGACCGCGGCCGCTTCCGCGTGAACGTGATGCGCCAGCTGAACGGCATGGGGGCGGTGTTTCGCGCCATCCCCTCCAAGGCACTGACGCTCGATGAGCTCAGGATGCCGGAGGCGGTGCGGCAGATGTGCCGGGCGACGCACGGGCTGATCCTGGTGACCGGCAAGAC
>JBEBGT010000105.1:0-8893 GCA_040081365.1 Candidatus Eiseniibacteriota bacterium
GGGCGCGTCGCTTTTTCGCAGTCGAGCTACTTGCTGCGGGCGCGAAACGCGTCGCGCTCCTTGCGGGCCAGCGCCAGCACGTCGGGCGGGATCCGGATGCCGGCCATGGACGTGGCGAACTCCTCGGCCACGTTGCGGAACGCCGCGGCATTGGCCGCGTTCACGTGGTTCACCTTGAGGCCGCGCTTCTGCATCTCGGCCACCGCGGTGGTGTCCTGGCGCGGGACTTCGACCTCGAGCTTCTTCTCCATGCGGTCACACGCGGCCTGCACCAGCGCGCGATCGGCCGCCGGCATCTTGTCCCACGCCGTCTTCGTCATGATGAGCCCGCCGACCAGCGGCGCCATGCCCATGCCGACCATGTTGGGCGTCTGGCGGTACCACTGCAGCGTGAGCCCCAGCAGCGGCGTGCTCGGGTAGGAGTCGATCATGCCGGTCTGCAGACCGGTCATGATGTCGGTGGCCGCGAGCGGGATGGGGTTGAAGCCCTTCGCCTTCCACACGTTCGCCATCTGGTCGTCACCCGCCCAGATGAACATCTTGGTGTGGCGCAGGCCGTCCACGGTCTCGACCGGCTGCTTGGTGAAGAAGTACACCCAGCCGCCGTGGCCCCACGACAGCAGGATGAAACCCTTGGCCTCGAGCCGGGCTTTCAGCGTGGGCTCGAGCTTGGCGAGCGTGGCGTAGAGCTCGGGGTACGAGTTGAAGAACATCGGCACGTTGAACACGTTGAACGACGGGTCGATCGACGCCAGCCCGGCCGTGGTGACCGCGGCGGCCTGCAACTGGCCGATGCGCATCTTGCGCACGACATCGGGTTCGTCGCCGGCGATGCCGCCCGGGTAGACGCGCAGCACGACACGGCCCTTGGTGGTCGAGGTCCATTCCGCGCCCATGTCGCGCAGGCCCTTGTCCCACACCGAGCCCTCGGGCACGAGCGTGGCGAGCTTGACCACCGTGGCCTGCGCGGCCGCGGAGCGGGGCGCCAGCAGGCCGGTGGGCAGGGCAGCGAGGGCGAACAGCGCGAGTGCGGCGGTGCAACGCGAAACCGGGCCGGTCATCGGTTCTCCTGGGTGGTGGTGGTGTCGGGAGCGGACTCGTCGTCGAGGAAGAACTCATCCTGACGCTCGAGCAAAGCGCGTGCCTTACGCTGCAATACGATGGTGGCGAGGCGCTGGGACGGGTCCTTGTCGGGGTCGAACGCCAGCGAGCGCTCGAGCAACCGGCGGAACTCGGCCCGGTCCTGCTGCAGCACCGACACCGACAGCGCCAGCGTCACGTAGGGCGACGGGCGGGTGTCCTTGGAGATCTCCACGGCGCGCGTGAAGTGACGGCGCGCGGATTCCGGCGAACCGCCCATGGCGGCGGGCAGCGCGTCGAGCACGATGGCGGCCTCGTGGAACGCGCCGGCCTCGTAACGTTCGTCCAGCGCCAGGCCGCGGTTCACGAGCGAGCGGATCGCGGGCAGGTCGGCCAGCATCTCGGGGCGGTCCTTGCCCGCGGCGATCGCCGAACCCCACGCGGCCGCGCTCCAATACAGCGCCGGGATGTCGCGCTTGCCGAGCGTGGCCGCGGCGCGGTCGGGGGCGAGTGCCAGCGAGTCGGCGATGCCCTTGTGACGCAGCGCCAACGCGCGCAGGCCGAAGCCGCGGGCGCGCAGGTAGAGCTTGAACGCGCGTTCGCGCAGGAACGTGGAGCGCTGGTAGTCGCTGTTCACCAAGAGGTCGCTCTCGGACTGCACGTAGGCGTAGGCGTACTGCGTGTAGCCCTTGCACAGCGTGACGAGCAGGCCCTCGTGCTCGGGCAGCGTGGCGAGCAGCGACTCCATGGTCTTCAAGCCGAACGGCAGCGCGTCGCGGATCAGCTCGGGGTCGTCGTCGGTGCCGAACACGTCCGGGCCGGACGTGAGCGAGTTCGCCACGCTCTTGACGGCGATGCGCTTGAGCGAACAGCCGCTGGCCAGGAACGCGGCTGCGACCGCGAGCAGCGCGGCCATGAGGATCGGCGAGAAGGTGGGGCGTGCGGCGCGACGGCTCATCGAGGGGGGCCTCCGGGGTGCGGCGAGCCGCGCGGAGGCGGCCCGGCCGTGGGCGGCGAACACCGCAAGCTAGCGCGGCCGCAGGGCTCCCGGCAAGCGTCGCGGCGTGCATTCGACGGCCGCCTGCCGCGGTTGTCCAGCCCGCGTTCAGTGCCGCGGCCGGACCTGTGGCGCACCGGCCTCCCGGTGTGGCGCGTGCGCCGCGTCCGAGCCCGGCCCGCGTCGGCGGGTGCGGGGGGCGCTGCGACGGCGAGCGCTCACCAGCGCAGCACGCACCCCGCCCAGGCGAAGCCGGCGCCGAACGCCGCCAGCACCACCAGGTCGCCCGGTTTCACGAGCCCCGCGTCGCGCGCCTCGGTGAGCGCGATGGGGATGCTCGCGGCGGTGGTGTTGCCGTAACGCGCGATGTTCTGGAACACGCGTTCGGGCGGCAGTCCCAGCTTGGCCGCCACGGCATCGCCGATGCGCTGGTTGGCCTGGTGCGGCACCACGAGCGCGACCTCGTCGAGCGTGTGGCCCGCGGACGCGAGCACTTCGTGGATGACCTCGGGGAAGCGCGTGGTGGCGTTCTTGAACACCTGCCGGCCGTTCATGTGCGGGAAGTGCCGGCCCTCGGCCATCATCTCGGGCGTGATGCGTCCCACCACGCGCGAGCTCGGGGCCTCGCACCACAGTTCGCGCAGCATCGAGCCCTCGGCGTGCAGCGCCCACGACAGGATGCCCTGCGGGGCCGTGCAGGGCTCCACCACCGCCGCACCCGCGCCGTCGCCGAACAGCACCGCCATGTCGCGGCCGCGCGTGGTGAGGTCGAGGGCGGTGCTCTGCACCTCGGCGCCGATCACCAGCACGCAGCGATACTGGCCCATGCGCACGAACGCATCGGCCACCGACAGCGCGTGCAAGAAGCCGCTGCAGGCGTTGCGCACGTCGAGCGCGCCGACGGTGCCGAGCCCGAGCTTATCCTGCACGATCACGCCGTTGCCGGGCGCCATCCAGTCGGGCGTGCTGGTGGCGAAGATCACGAAGTCGACATCGGCGGGGGTGCGGCCGGCGTCGGCCAGGGCCTTGCGCGCGGCTTCCACGCCGAGGTCGCTGGACCCCATGTCGCCGTCCACGAAGTGGCGCTCGCGGATGCCGGTGCGTTCCACGATCCAGGCGTCGTTGGTGTCCATGAGCTTCGACAGGTCGTCATTGGTGACGACCCGCGGCGGGACGTGGAAACCGAGACCGCTGATGCGCGAACGGATGGCGGACATGGGGCACTCCGGGTGCGGGACACACGGCGAACGCGGCGATGATTCGCCAGCGCTCGTGCGTCGTCAACCGCGTGCTGCGCTCAGGGCCGCAGCAGCCGCAGGTAGGCTTCGACCCAGCCCTCGCCCCACAGGAACGCCACCATGGCCGCGGGGGCCAGGAACGTGCCGAACGGCAGTTCGGTGCGCATGCCGCCCTGGCCGCGGGCCATGAGGGCCGCACCCACCAGCGCGCCGCTGAATGCCGCGATCGTGATGGTGAGGAACGCACCGACCGGGCCGAGCAGCGCGCCGAACATGGCCGCCAGCTTGATGTCGCCGCCGCCCATGCCCTCGCGCTTCAGGAACGTGGCCCAGATCCACGCGAACAGCCACAGGTAGCCGCTGCCCACCACGATGCCGAGCAGCGCGTGGCGCGCGCCCGGGCCGCCGGGCAGCACGCACGTCGCGACCAGCGCGATGAGTGTCCCCGGCAGCGTCAGTGCGTCCGGGAGCAGGTGGAAGTCGTAGTCGATCACCACCAGCGCCACCAGCAGATAGCCCCACAGCAGCACCGGGGCGAGCACCGGCACGAGCCCCAGGTGCAGCCACGCGAGCAGCGACCACAGCGCGCACGACAGCTCGATGAGCGGGTAGCGCGCGCTCACCGGCGCGGCGCAGAAGCGGCACCGTCCACGCGTGAGCAACCAGCTCAGGACGGGGACCAGTTCGAGCGGCCCCAGCACGTGCTCGCACTGCGGGCAGCGCGAGCGGCCGCGCGCCCACGACTCGCCGCGCGGCAGTCGCCACGACAGCGCGGTCATGCCGCTGCCGAAGATCGCCCCAAGTAGACAAAAGAAGGTGCCGATGAACAGTGGCATGACCGTGTTCGACAAGATACCTCTCGTTTCTCTTGAGCGCGGTGGCCCGCGCACTCACAATGCTGGAGACGTTGCACTCTCTCCCAGCGAAGGGCCACCATTCATGCGTCTCGTCCTGTTCATGGCGGTCGTCGCCAACAGCTTCGACCTGTTCCTCACGTCCATCGGCATCCACTGGTTCGGCAACCGCGAGGGCAATCCGCTGCTCGCGCCGTTCGCGCACCAGAACTGGACCGTGTTCGTGCTGCTGAAGGGCGTGCTGGTCCCGCTGCTCATCGTACGACTGTACCGTTATCGGCGGGATACCCCGTTCCTCGCCACTGCCGGAATGGGGCTGGTCACCATCGCCCTCACGGTGGCGCTGGGCCAGTGGCTGGGATGGATGGCGGGTGTGGTCGCCGTCGCCCACCACGGGCGACTGTAGCGCGGCTCTGGCATGCGGCCACGGCCGCGCGGGGGGGTGAAGTCCCGCCCGTGCGGCCGTGGCCCGGACTCACTTGGCCGGGTCCACCAGCAGGTGGGGCGTGACCTCGATCACCAGGTCGCGCTTGGTGGTGATCACGTTCTGGTGCCGGAACAGCTTGCCCAGGATCGGGATGTCGCCGAGCAACGGGACCTTGGTGATGTTCACGGTCTTCTCGTCGTCGAGCAGGCCGCCGATCAGCACCGTGGCGCCGTCCTTCAACCGCACCGTGGTCTCGGCCTGGCGCGTGGACACCACCGGCAGGTCCGCGGACGGGCCGCGGAAGCCGGTCACCGAGCTGACTTCCGGCCGGATGTGCACCGTGATGAAGCCGTCGGCATTGATGAGCGGCGTGATCGCCAGCTTGATGCCGACCTCCTCGTGCTGCACCGACGAGGTGGGGGCGGCGGCACCGCCCGCGAACACGGTCTGGTTGGTGACGTACGGGATGCGCTGGCCCGACAGCATGGTGGCTTCCTTGCCGTTCAGCGTCACGAGCTTGGGGCTTGCGAGCAGCTTGGCGTTGCCGTCGTGGATGAGGAGGTCGACGAACGTGCGGAACACCTTGGGCAGGCGGCTGAAGTCACCGAGCTTCCAGATGTCGTTGGTGCCGGGGGTGCCCTTCACGATGTCGCCGGTCTTCAGGCCGCCCGGTTCTTCCAGCGTGCCGCCCTCGAACGTCACCGAGCCGTTGCCCTCGATGAACGTGGTGCCCTGGCGGTTCAACTGGTCCCAGTCGATGCCCAGCTTCTTCAGGCCGTCCGAGCTCACCTCGACGATGCGGGCCTCGAGCATGACCTGGCGCGCCGGCTGGTCGAGCTGCGCCACGATGGCCTGCATCTCGGCGATCACGCGCGGTGACGTCACCACGATCAGGCGGTTGCCGCCGCGGTCGACCTGGATGTTCTCGGTGAGACCTTTCAGCGCGGTCTGCACGTCGATCGCGTCGGCGTACTTGAGCGTGAGGATGTAGCTCGACAGTCCGGTCTCGTCGCGCAACGACTTGGCATCGGCCACCAGCACCGAGTTGCCGATGCGCTCGTAGGCCAGTCCGGCCGCGCGCACCACCAGGTTCACGGCCTGCTCCACCGGCACGTCCTTCAGGTGGATCGTGATCTTGCCGGCCGTCACGCCCGGGCCGGTGACGATGTTCAAGTCGCCCTTCTCGGCCAGGATCTTGAGCACCGCGGGCAGGTAGGCGTCGTCGGCATCGAGGCTGATCAGCCGGTCGAGGCCGGCCGCCGCCAGCGAGGCGGGCACGGGCAGGAACAGCAGGGCCGCCAGCACGGCGAGCAGGAACAGTCGGGGCGCCAGTCGAGTCACGTCATTCTCCCGGGTTACGACGAGTCAGCACGAGGTCCTCGGTACCGCGCCGCAGGGTGACCTGCTCGCGGGTGATGCTCACCACTTGGAACTCATCGAACAGTCCGCCGGCGCGCACGGTCCACTCGCGGCCCTGCCAGCGTACGAGTGCGCGCGGGTCGGTGTCATACACGATCGCCGTGAGCACCGGCAGCACCACGGGCACGGGCACCACGACCTTGGGACGCGGCGCGGGCGGCGGATCGTCGCCGTCGCCGTCGAAGTCCGGCCGCCCGGGCTGGAACGGGTCGCGCAGGTCCTGCAGCGTGAAGTGCGGGTCGTGTCGGTCGAGTGCGCGCTCGACGGCCTGGTAGGCCGGGGGCACCGCCGACCGCGGCACGGCGGTGCGCCAGCCGAACGCGCCGGTGACCCCCAGGGCCCCCAGCGTGAGCACCACGGTGACGCCGAGCACCGCCAACGCCACGAGGGGCGAGATCCAGGCACCGAGGTCGCGGTTCACAGCGGCCTCGCTCCGCGCTTGAGCATGACGCGCGCGATCCACATCTCGGCGTCGATCTGACGGTTCGGCAGTGGCTGGAGCGCCAGGCGTTCGATCCGGTACAGCGCATGTTCCTCGGCGAGGTCGTCCAGGAACTCCACGTACTGCTCGTAGCGGCAACGCAGCCGAAGATGCGCGCGTACTTCGAGGGTCGAGGGGGTCTGGTTGGCCGTGCCGGGGTCGGACGCCACCACATCGATGCCACACGACAGCGCGGTACCGGACAGCCGGCGCACGAGGTCGGTGGCCAGGAACCCCGACTGGCTCAGCCGGTCGGCATCCTCGGTGGCCACCGAGTTCCGGCGCAGGAGATCCGTGACCCGCGGGGGCAGCGGGGCGGACGCCAGACGCGGATCGAGTGAAGCCCCGATGTCGCCGGCGTCGGCGAGCTGACGATGGTAGCGCTGCGCGAGCGGTTGGAACCCGAGCGAATGCACCGACCACATGAGCGCCAGCACCAGCAACGCGGCCAATGCGGGCCAGTAGCGGCGCAGCGCGGACGGCGGGGCCGCGGGGGTCGGGCTCACTTGCACTCCACCTGGAACTCCGAGTCGCTGCTGCCTTCGCGCGCGCGCGTCGAAACCAAGCGTACGCTGCGGAAGTTGGCGGCGAACAAGGAGTCCTTGGAGAGTGTGCTCACGAAGTCGGTGACGCCGGCCATCCGGTCGCGCCGTGCGCCCGAACGCAGCACGCCGTAGAGCTCGAGCCGGCGTTCGCCGCCACTCACGCCATCCGGATTGAACTGCACCGAGGTGAGCTGCGCGCCATCGGGCAGCAGTCGTGGCAGGCGGCCCAGCAGGTCGCGCCAGCGGCCGGTGTCCGCCACCCACGGTTCCACGGCCGCGGCTTCGTTGGGACCGGCCACCCAGTCGGCGCCGCCCACATGCAGTGCGCGCTGGCGTGCGATCTGGCGCTGCAGCTGCTTGGTGCGCGAGTCGAGCTCGGCGCAGTTGAGCCCGTAGAGCCCCAGCAGCACCGCGAGCGCGCCGAAGTACGCCAGCCAGACGCCCAAGCCCACCGCGCGGCTGCGGGCGTCGGCACGTTCGCGCCGGAACGCCTCGCGGCGGAAGTTGATCTGGAAGGGCGAGTTCATGCCGCCCTCAGCGCCAGTCCGTGCGCCTGGGCGTATTGCGGGCCGCCGGCCTGGATGCGCACGCCGCGGTCGTGCGAGTCGAGCGGCGAGAACGTGCGCGCGGAGACTCCCAACACCTCGCCCAGCCGCTCGGTGAGCCCGGCGAGCCGGGCCGTACCGCCCGACACATGCAACACGAGTGCCCCCGGTAGCGGCGCCAGCGTGCCGTAGAACGCCAGCGAGCGGCGCACTTCCTCGCCGAGTGCGGCCACGGCATCACGCGCGGCCAGGGATTCCGGGCCGTCCTGCGCCAGCGAAGCTCCGGCATCGAGCTTCCAGGCGTCGGCGCGTTCCAGCGAGCCGGCGGTGGCCGCGGCAATGGCCTGCGTGAGAGCCTGACCGCCCCAGTCGAGCCGGCGGGAGAAGTAGGGCAGACCCTTGTGGCGCAACGTGAGCCACGAGCCGCGATGCCCGAGGTCCAGCAACACGTGCCCTTCGTCGGCCGACAGGTCCTTGGGCAGCGACTGGCTGAGCGAGTTGCTGAGCGCGAGCGGGGCCGCGTCCACGATGTCGGCCTCGATTCCGAGCTCGCGCAATGGGGCCAGCGCGCGGTCGAGCCGCTGCTGCGCCACCGTGGCGAGCAGCACGTCGAGCCGGCGCTCGGCCGGGCTGCGCACCAGCACTTGATGGTCGAGCACGAGCGTGGCCACGTCGTACGGCAGGTGCTTGCGGGCCTCGAAGCGCAGGGCGCCGGCGATCTCGGCCTCGTCCATGAGCGGCAGCGTGAGCTGTTTCACGATGACGTCGGGCCCGCTGACGCCGATCGAGATGCCGCGGAACGACCGCGGCGACTCCTGGATGCGCGTCATGCAGTCGTCGATCAGCCCGGCGAGGATGGCCGGTGCGGGCGGCTCGTCGCCGGAAAGTGCACGCGGGATCGCGGCCTCGGCGTAGCGGCCACGCGTGGAGCCGGGCTGGAGTGCGACCAGCTTCACGCTGTGCGTGCCGATATCCAGCCCCGCCCACGGGCGGGTCCCCATGCCGAACTTCATCGGGCGAGTATCACGGCAGGCGCGTCTCTTTCCAACTCGACGCTTGGTACGCGAAGGTGCCGCCACTGCCGCCGATCACGGCCGGCAGCACCTGCTGCGCCAACAGCGCGTCCGCGATCGTCTCCTGTCCGCTGTCGTAGCTGATACGGAAGACATTCGCGGGGGCCGGACCCATGATCCGGAAGTCGCCACCGCACACCACCGACAGCGCCCGTGACTCGTGGGCGGGGTTCAGGTTGCTCGAGTTGTGGTCGTGCGTGATCGAGATGTCGCTCTGGCTGACCAGGAACACCT
>JBEBGT010000621.1:0-2327 GCA_040081365.1 Candidatus Eiseniibacteriota bacterium
ACGCTCACATCGGTGCGCGGCCCCCCGAAGCCGGCGGACGCGTCCTCGAGCCGGGGGCCGCGCTGCGCGAGCGCGATCACACTGTCGGCCGCGGCGCGCATGCGGCGCAACCAGGCCGCACCGGCGGTCGCGTCCGTGCGCTCGGTGGAGGTCATGGGCGGGTCGTTCACGAACACGACACTCAGCTTGGCGCGGTCGGGCCGGCGCCACTCCGACAGGTGGCTCTTGTAGTACTCGGCGACCTGCGACTCACGCGGCTCGGGGTAGTTACCGTTGAAGTCCTGGGCGCGCAGCGACAGATCCTCGGTGAACGCGTGCCGCAGGATGCGCAACGCGCGCTGTCGCAACACCGCGTCGTCGGGCCGGAAGCGCGCCTGCATGCGCTCGTCCAGACGACGCGCCGCGAGCTGTTCGCGCGCCACCTGCGTGGCCGCCTGCATGCGGCCTGGCTGCGACATGCGCGTCATCTGCCAGCGCTGCGCATCGAAGCGGCCATCGGGGCTGAAGAACGGGTCACGCTTGAGCGTGGACTCGGCTTCGGCCGTGCTGGGGGTGATGCCGAGCCGCGCCGCCTCGAGCGTGAGCAGGTTCAGCCGGATCATGGTCTCGAGCATCTGGCGGCGCAGCAGGTCCTTCAGCTCCTCGGGACGGGAGTCCCCGCGGGCCGCGTACTGCTGTTGCACGGCGGCCAACCGGCTCTCGTACTCGTCGCGTTCCACGCGGCGGCTGCCGACCGTGGCCAGCGCCGGCTTCGTCGCGGCCGCCTGTGCGAACACCTGCCACACCGGGACCACGAGCAGCCCCAGTACCGCCAGTGCACTTCCCACCCGCCACGCGCGTGCTTTCACCGTCCGTCCTCTCTGGTCTCGACCGTGTGGCATTGCCCGCCGCTTGACGCTGTCCGCGGCCGACCCTAGCGTGCCGCGCCCATGTGGACACTGGAACGAGACGCGGCGGTACCGATCTGGCAGCCCCGTGACGCGCAGGACGCGCGGCGCGGTGCCGTACTGCTGTTCTCCACCCGCTGCGGCGGTGTGAGCCGCGCACCTTACGACACCCTGAACCTCGGACGCTCGACCGAGGACGACCCGACCGCGGTCCTCCGCAACCGCGCACTTCTGTTGACGACCGCCGGGCTCGACCCCGAACGACTGGCCACGGCCGGCCAGGTGCACGGGGCCCGGATCGTCGAGGTGACCGCTCCCGGGCACCACCCGGATTGCGACGCACTCATCACCCGCGTACCCGGTGTGGCCCTCGCGGTGACCACGGCGGACTGCATGTCCCTGCTCTACCACGCCCCGGGTGTCGTCGCGGCCGTGCACTCGGGCTGGCGTGGCACCGCCGAGGCGATGCCGGCGGCCGCGTTGGCGGCGGTCTGCCGGCTCGCCGGCTGCGCGCCGGACGCCGTACGAGTGGCGATCGGCCCCGCGATCCGGGGCTGCTGCTATGAAGTCGGTGAGGATGTCGCCGCGCACTTCCCGGCGGCCGCCGTGCGCGCGACCGAGGGTCGCCCACGGCTCGACCTGCCGACCGCCGCCCGGTGCGCACTGGAGCAGGCGGGACTGCCCGCCGCGCACCTCCACGACACCGAAGCCTGCACGTACTGCGAACCTGCCCTGTACTTCTCCCACCGGCGCGACCAGGGCCGGACCGGCCGCCATTGGGGCGTGGCGGCGCTGACGGCCCCGTGAGCGCGAACGCGAGGACGCACCGACGGGCGAGGAGTATACCAGCGGTGCGCCTCTCGTCACGCTCCCGAGCTGCGGTTTGACCCGGCCCTGAAACTCCCGCCGGCGTTTGGCGCTAGACTCGAACCGATCGCAGCACTCCCCGCTCCGCTTCCACCCGCTCGAGCCCCCCTGCCGGGGCCAGGCGACGCTCTCCACGAGGCCCCAGAATGCTCACGATCCCCCGTCCCTGCCGCACGCTTCTCGCCCTGTCGCTGGTGTTCCTCGGCACGCGGGTGGACCCGGCCCGGGCCGAGACGCCGACCGCCAAGGCCAGCGCGCCAGCGGCCCTGAGCGCCGCCACTTCCGTCCCGACGCCGGCCGATCCGGCCGCGGCGCTCGTCGTGCTGGAGACCGCCGAGGGCGACATCACGCTCAGGCTCTTCCCCGAGGACGCCCCCCGGACGGTGGCGAACTTCGTGAAGCTGGTACGCGAGGGGTTCTACGACGGGCTCACGTTCCATCGCGTCGTGCCCGGCTTCGTGATCCAGGGCGGCGACCCCAACTCGCGCAACGACAACCCGTTCGATGACGGCAAGGGCGGCCCCGCCTACACCGTGCCGGCCGAGTTCAAGCGCAAGCACGTGCGTGGCGCGG
>JBEBGT010000106.1:0-8872 GCA_040081365.1 Candidatus Eiseniibacteriota bacterium
TCCGCGAGGCGATCTACTTCCACTGCGGCGGGCTCGATCTCTACCCGGCGGGGATCACGCGGCATGCTTGAATCCAGCCACACGAAACCCGGAAGAGCCTTCTTTTTCGGGTGGCAACGCGTGTGTCGGAACATGCGCGCGCTGCGCGAGCGCCCAACGGTCCATCATGCTCCCAACGTCGCGTGCGACTCACGCACCACTGCGCACCTGACAGTCGCGCGCCGTGGACTGACAGTCTGACGGTACATCGGCAGCACGTCGCCGTTCGTCGCGCATGCGTGCTCACGTGCAGTGCGAACGGCAAGCGCTTGTCGCTCGCCACGTTCGTGCGCGCCTCTCCGCGCGCGTTCGCGTATGCCGGCCCGTGGCACGGCTGATGCGGCGCCGCTTCCCTTCTCATAGCGGCAGCTCATCGGCGCGCGGCCGCGAACTCCCGTGCCACCGCCGGTGAGCGTTCGGCTCATCCGGAGGCCCCATGGCCAAGTCAGATCGCTCCGCACCGCCGAGCTCGGTCCCGAGCCCGGTGCGCGAGCTTCGCATTCACGGGCGCGGCGGGCAGGGCGCCGTCATCGCGTCCAAGGTGCTGGCATCCGCCCTGTTCTTCGAGGGCAGCTCGGTGCAGTCGTTCCCGGCGTTCGGCGTCGAGCGCCGCGGTGCACCGGTCACGGCGTTCCTGCGCTTCTCGCAGGGCCCCATCCTGCTGCGCTGTGAGATCACGCAGCCGCACGACCTCATCATCCTGGACCCCACGCTCATCAAGGCCGTGGATGTGACGCAGGGGCTGGAACCGGGCGGCACGATCCTGATCAACAGCGATCGCGACGCCGAGAGCTACGAGTCCCTCACGAGCCGGTTCCGCGTCACGCTGGTCGATGCCTCGGCCATCGCGCGCAAGTTCGAGCTGGGCTCGCGCACGCAGCCGATCGTGAACACCGCCATCCTCGGCGCGTTCGCCGCGGCCTCGGGCCTCGTGGGCCTGGACGCGATCTGCGACGCCATCGCCGAGGCTATTCCGGCCAAGGCCGAGCTCAACATCGCGGCCGCACGCGAGGCCGCCCTGGCCGTGGTGCGGTTGCCGTTCGCGGAGGTGCACCATGCCTGACACGCATGCCACGCGTGCACTCGAGCACGGCGTGCCGACCATCGCCGTGAGCAACAGTTCCACGCTCAGCAACCGCACCGGCTCCTGGAAGTACATCCGCCCCATCTACGAGGACAAAGTCGCGCCTTGCAACGCCGGCTGCCCCGTGGGCATCGACCTCGAGGGCGTCATGAACCTGCTGCGGCTGGACCAGGTCGACGCCGCGCGCGAGCTGCTGCTGCGCGAGAACCCGCTGCCGGGCGTGACCGGTCGCGTGTGCGACCACCCGTGCCAGAGTGCGTGCAGCCGCGCGCAGTTCGACCAGGCGGTGAACATCCACGTCGTCGAGCGCATGCTGGGCGACCTCGCCGACGCCCCCGCCACCGTGACGCCGCGGCGCATGCGGCCCGAGCGCGTGGCCGTGGTCGGTTCCGGACCTGCGGGCTTGGGCTGCAGCTATCACCTGGCGCGGCTCGGCTACACCGTGACCGTGTTCGAGGCCGATCCCGAGCCCGGCGGCTGGCTGCGCTATGGCGTGCCCGAGTACCGGCTGCCCGCCACCGTGCTGGCCCGCGAGCTCGAACGCGTGCGCTCCGAGGGCGTGGTGTTCCGTTGCGGCGTGCGCGTGGGGGGTGAGCTGGCCTGGAGCGAGCTCGCCAAGTTCGATGCCGTGTTCCTGGCCTCGGGCGCACGGGCGCGCGAGAGCTTCGAATGGCGCGACCACGACCTGCCGGACGTGCGGCCGGCCGAGGACTTCCTGCACGAGGTGCGCGCCGGGCAGTGCGCGCTGGAAGGCCGGCACGTGACGATCGTGGGTGGCGACGACCTCGCGCTCGACTGCGCGCGCACCGCGTTGCGGCTGGGTGCGATGCCCGTGGTGCTGTTCGAGGGCGGGCACGACGACCTGACCGCTGGCCGCGATGCCGTGCGTGCGGCGCTCAACGAGGGCGTGCGGTTCGAGTTCCGCACGCGCGTGGTGGGTGCTCAGATCGCCACGCACCCCGACGACGAGCCGGCGCTCGATGCGATCGACGGCATGTTCGATTCCGGCGGGCCCGAGCATCACCGCCCGCGCCTGGTGGGGCTCGCGTGTGTGCGCGTGCCGAGCAGCACGGTGCCGGGGGCGGCGCGTCGCGGGGATTCGGTACCGGGCAGCGCGTTCGTGGTGCGCACCGACTGCGCGCTGGTGTCCGACACCGCCCAGGCCGCGGCCAACGGTCTGCCTGCTGACCTGCACCGGCGTGGCTACGTGCTCAAAGCCGACGAGTTCGGACGCACGAGCCGCGACGGCTTCTTCGCCGGCGGCGACCGCGTGGACGAGCCGCGCACGGTGGCGCATGCGCTGGGCTCGGGCAAGCGCGCGGCCATCGGCATCGACCACTGGCTGCGCGGCAAGGCCGGCGAAGCGCTGCCGCCGCTCGATGCCAAGGCATTGCGCTATGGCGGCACCGGCAACATGAGCATCACCCGCTGGCGCGGCGACGATCCCGTGCAGCGCTCGAACGAGCGCAACGAAGTGGTGCGCTTCGAGCAGTTGAACATGGCGTACTTCACCCATACCCCGGCCGCGCCGGACATCCGCCGCGCCCCGGGCGAGGCCAGCGGCGACTTCGGCGAGACCGCCCTGGGGCTGACGCGTGAGCAGGCCGTGACCGAGGCCAAGCGCTGCTTCAACTGCGGCGTCTGCAACGACTGCGAACTGTGCATGATCCTGTGCCCCGACGTGGCCATCAAGCACCACTCCGAGGGTCATGGGTTCTCGTTGTCCTACAAGCACTGCAAGGGCTGCGGCCTGTGCGTGGCCGAGTGCCCGCGCGGTGCCATGAGCATGACGCGGGAGGGCCTGTGAAGAAGGTCATCATCGGGAATCACGCGGTGTCCTATGGCGTGCAGCTCGCGCGCGCACAGGTCGTCGCGGCCTACCCCATCACACCGCAGACGCAGGTGGTGGAAGAGCTGTCCGAGATGTGCGCAAGCGGCAAGCTGCATGCGCGGTTCATCAAGGTGGAGTCCGAGCACTCCGCCATGGCCGCGTGCATCGGGGCCGCGGCCGCCGGGGCGCGCACGTTCACCGCCACCTCGGCGCAGGGGCTGGCGCTCATGCACGAGCTGCTGCACTGGGCGGGCGGCGGCCGGCTGCCCATCGTCATGGCCGACGTGAACCGCGCCATGGCGCCGGGCTGGACGGTGTGGACCGACCAGAACGACTCGCTGTCGCAGCGCGACACCGGCTGGATCCAGCTCTACTGCGAGACGAACCAGGAAGTACTCGACACCACGATCATGGCGTTCAAGCTCGCCGAGACGGTGGACCTGCCGGTGATGGTCGTGCTCGACGCGTTCTTTCTCTCCCACACGTCGGAGCCCGTGGACATCCCGGAGCAATCGGATGTGGACGCGTTCCTGCCCGCGCGGCAGGCCCGGCACAAGCTCGACACGCGCGAGCCGCACGCCTACGGCGCGCTCACCACACCGGCCGTGTACATGGAACTGCGGCTGCGCCAGCAGGAGGCCATGGACGAGGTGCCCGGCGCACTGACGGCCATCGAGAACGACTGGCACGCGCGCTTCGGCCGGCGCTGGGGCGCGATCGAGAGCTATCGCACGGACGGCGCCGAGCTGGTGCTGGTGACGTCCGGCACCATCACGTCGACCGCGCGGCACGTGATCAACGAGCTGCGCGCCAAGGGTGAGAGGGTGGGGCTCGTGAAGGTGAAGATGTTCCGCCCCTTCCCCGCCGCCGAGCTGCGCGCCGCGCTGGCGGGCATTCCCGACGTGGCCGTGCTCGACCGCAACATCTCGCCCGGCCACAGCGGCATCTTCGCCGAGGAGACGCGCGCCGCGCTCTACGACCTGCCAACGAAGCAGCGCCCGCGCATCCACGGCTACATCGTGGGCCTGGGCGGCCGCGACGTGACGCCGGACACGATCCAGGACTGCATCACACGTACGCGCAAGTCGGCCGTGACCACGGCCGAACCCCAACGTGAAGACGTATGGGTGGGGGTGAAGTCATGAGCCAGATCGAGATCAAGGACCTGATCCCGCACGAAGAGCTGGTGGCCCCCGGCCACCTGGCCTGCCCCGGTTGTGGCGGCAGCCTCGCCATGCGGTTGGTGCTGAAGGCGCTTGGCCCCAAGACCATCGTGTCGCTGCCGGCGTGCTGCTGGACGATCGTGGCCGGCCCCTACCCGCAGTCGTCGCTGGGCGTGCCGCTGCTGCACGCCGCGTTCGAGACCGCGGCGTCCACCGCCTCGGGCATCCGGGCGGCACTCGACATGGCCGGCGACACCGAGACCACGGTACTGGCGTGGGCCGGCGATGGCGGCACGTTCGACATCGGGCTGCAAGCCCTGTCCGGTGCGGCCGAGCGCAACGAGGACATCCTGTACGTGTGCTACGACAACGAGGCGTACATGAACACCGGCATCCAGCGCTCGTCGTCGACGCCGTGGGGCGCGTGGACCACCACCACGCCCACCGGCACGCCCAAGTCGCACCCGAAGAAGGACATCATGGCGATCATGGCCGCCCACGGAATCCCGTACGGCGCCACCGCGAGCGTGGCGTTCCCCGCCGATCTCATCGCCAAGGTGCAGAAGGCCAAGTCGATTCGCGGCACGCGCTTCATCCACTTGCTCGCCCCCTGCCCGCCCGGCTGGCGCAGTGGCGATGACGAGACCATCGAGCTGGCGCGTCAAGCGGTGCACTGCCGCGTGTTCCCGCTCATGGAGGTGGAGGACGGCCAGCGCTGGCGCTTCAGCATGGACCACCCGGCCGAGCCCGTGGCGCCCTACGTGCGCCGGCAGGGGAGGTTCAAGCACTTGAGCGACGAGCAGATCCACCACATCCAGGCCGAGACCGACGCGCGCTTCGCCCGGCTCGAGAAGCGCGTGCGCTACGGCACGTAGGACGCTCCGGGGCGCGCGGGGGCGGTACACGCGCGCCCTAACGGGCGCGCCCCGGCCTCCGGCGCGGACGCTCCAGGATGGGATCCCACGGCTCGAGGCCCACGCGCGGCCCGTTGTAGCCCGGCTTCAGGTCGTGGATGAGCCGATAGACACTGTCCGCACCGAGTTCGGGCCGCAATCCGTTCGCGGCCGTGCCGGTGGCGCTTGGCGTGGCGAGCGCGATCACGCCGCTCCCCTGGTAGGGCTCGCCGTGCGGGTCACCGAACTCGAACGTGAGCAGCGCAGGGTTCCCGCCCCGGCTGCGTGGGAAGACGGTGTGGACGCCATAGCGCCCGAACTCATCGGTGCGCAGGCGGCCCTCGATGAGCCCGGCGTCGGGGGCCTCGAGTTGGAACAGGAAAACCCGGTCCGCGAGTAGCCGTCCCTGGGCATCGCGCGCCGTGCCGTGCACCTCCAGTTCGGGCCCATGCACCGAGGGCGGCAGGATGCGCACGTACGCGCGGTCGGCGAACGCATTCGGTTCCTCGCCGCGCCCCCCACAGCCCGCGAGAAGCCCGACCGCCAGCATCACGACGGCCACCGAGCAGAGGGACCCTCGGTCAGGCATCGCCCCTACCCTCGCTTGGGACCCATGCGCGGCAGCTTGTTCGGGCTCTGCTCGGGCGGCAGGTCCAACAGCGAGTTGCGGAAGTCGACCACGGCCACCGGGCGGCCCACCACGTTGCGGTAGTTACGGCCGGTGTAGAGCGCCACGAACGCGAGCGCGGTGGCGATGTACAGCAGGTCGCCGGCCACCAGCACCTCGAAGCCCATCCACCAGCGGCCCGTGGCCTCGAGCCATAGCAGCAGCGCGTTCGCCAGGATCAGCGACGGTAGGCCGTAGAGCGCCATGCGCAGCGGCACGGTGGTGCTCGTCAAGATGCCCGCGATCGCGAAGCGCGCCATGCCGTAGGCGTTGAAGTGACTCTGGCCCCCCAAGCGCGCGTTGCGGTCGTACTTGATGCCGATGCGGCGGAACCCGTAATGCGCCACCTCGGCGCGGATGAACGGGAACGTGCTCAAGCCCACCACCACGGCATCGCGCACCTCGGCACTGATGAGCCCGAACTCGGCCACGTCCACCAGGATGTCGCTGTCGGCGATGCTCTTGTTCACGCGATAGAAGACTTTTCGGGCGAGCGAGATGTGCGGCGGCTCGTGGCGGCGTTCGCGGATGCCGTACACCACCTCGTGGCCGTTCTCCCACTCGTCCAGGAAGCGCGTCAGCAGCGCGGGCGGGTCTTCGCCGTCGCCATCGATGAAGACGATGGCATCGCCCGAGGCCTGCTTCATGCCGGCCACCATGGACGCCTGGTAGCCGAAGTTGCGCGACAGTGCCAACAACTGCACACGCGGGTCCCGTGCGCGCAACGCGGCGACCTTGGCGCGCGTGTCGTCCGACGAGGCGTTGTCGCTGTAGATGAGCTCGAAGTCGTAGCGCTCGGCGAGCGGTGTGATGGCCGCCAGCACCTGCTCGAAGAAGCGGTCGATGGTGGCGCTCTCGTTGAACACCGGCGTCACGATCGAGACGCGCTTCTTGGGGCCCGTGCTCATCCGTCCTGCCGCGACCAGTCGTACGGGATGCTGTTGACGTGCGGGTCCAGCCGGTGGATCTCGGTGGGATCGTGCGGAATGGTGGCGCAGTTGGCCACCACCGCCGGGCCCGCACCCAGTCCCTTGAAGCCGTTCCACACCCGCGCCGGCACGTGCACGAGCACGTAGTTCTGGTCACCCACGAAGATCTCTTGCAGGTGCCCGCGCGTGGGCGAGCCCTCACGGTCGTCGTAGAGCACCATCTTGATGCTGCCGTGCGGCACGGCGTAGTTGAGCGCCATGCGATCGTGGATGTGCCAGCCCTTGACGACACCCGGATACACCGTGGAGAAGTAGATCTCGCCGAACGCTTCGAAGTGCGCGTCGGTGGTCTTCAGCATGTGCATCACGCTGCCGCGCTCATCGGCGATGCGACGCAGCGGCTGCACGAGCACGCCGTCGATCGGCTTCCGGATGGCGGGCATGGCCGGCTGGGCGGACACGCTCAGCGCGCTCCCAGAAACGCCTTGTACCAGTCCACCGTCTCGCCCAGAGCCGTCGCCAGCGTCCACGACGACTTCCAACCCAGCACCGTCTTGGCGCGCGTGGAGTCCAGGTACTGGTCCTTGATCTCGGCCACCGCCGTGTTGCGCACGTCGGGCGTCAGCTTGGAGCCCATCGCCTTCGTGACGGCCTCGACGATCTCCAGCACGTTCAACGGCTTCTCGGCCGAGAAGTTGAACGCCTCGCCCTGCACCTCGGGCCGGTGCACGTGGTCGGCCAGCGCCTTGTAAGCGGCCACCACTTCCTTCACGTAGATGTAGTCGCGCGTCAGCTTGCCGTTGCTGCGGATGATCGGGCGCTCGTTGGCGAGCAGCCAGCGGATCGTGCCCGGCACGATGCGGTCCCAGTTCAAGTCCCCACCGCCGTAGATGTTGCCGCAGCGCGCGATCGTGGCCGGCAGGCCGTAGGTCACCACGTAAGAGCGCGTGATGAAGTCCGTGCACAGCTTCGAGGTGTCGTAGGGATACTTGGCGTCCAGCCGCGTGTCTTCCGTGTAGGGCAACTGCGCCGCATCGCCGTAAGCCTTGTCGGACGACGCCACCACGATGCGCTTCACCTGCGTGCCCAACCGGCGGCAGGCCTCGAGCACGGTGTACGTGCCACGCACGTTGGACTCGTAGGTCTCGAACGGGTCGCGGTAGGCGGCGCCCACCTGGGTCTGCGCCGCCAGGTGGAACAGCGTGTCGCACGAGTAGTGGTTCAACGCGCGCGTCACCGTGGCCAGGTCCTCGACCACGCCGTTCACCACCGTGCAGCGCGTGACGTCACCCGAGCGGATGAGTTCGCTCTGCGGGTCCCAGTCGCGCGCCAGCGCCACGACGTCGGCGCCCTCGGCCAGCAGGTCGCGCGTCAGCCATGCGCCCACGAGGCCCGTGGCCCCCGTGACCAGTACCCGACGGCCCTTCCATGCGGTGACAGCGCTCACTTGCCCCTCCGCCACGGCGCGTTGCCGCTCTGCCACATGGCCGTGAGTGTGCGCACGTCGCGCAGCGTGTCCATGCAGTGCCAGAAGCCATCGTGCTTCCACACCATGAGCTGCCCCTCGCCGGCCAGCGGCTCGAGCACGTCGCGCTCGAGCACCGTGGCATCGCCCGCGATGCGGTCGACCACCGAGCGCTCGAACACCATGAACCCGCCGTTGATCCAGCCCTGCTTCAACTGCGGCTTCTCGTCGAAGCGCTCGACACGATCACCCACCACGTTCATCTCACCGAAGCGCGCCGGCGGATGCACACCCGTGACCGTGGCCAGCTTGCCGTGGCGCTTGTGGAACGCGATCAGCCCGCGCACGTCGACGTCGCTGACGCCATCGCCGTAGGTGAGCATGAACGGCTCGTTGCGCAGGTACTTGGCCGCGCGCTTCACGCGGCCGCCCGTCTGCGTCTCCGCACCCGTCTCGGCCAGTTGCACCTTCCAGTCGTGCGGTGCTTCGCCGCTCTTCTGCAGTTCACCGGTGCCGAAGTCGATGGCGAGGTCGCCACCCAGCGAGCGCCAGTCCATGAAGTGCTTCTTGATCATGTGCCCCAGGTAGCCCAGCGCCACCACGAACTCACGCTCGCCCTGAGCCGCGTAGATCTCCATGATGTGCTGCAGGATCGGCCGGTCACCGATCTCGACCATGGGCTTGGGGCGGAGTGTGGTCTCTTCCGACAGCCGGGTGCCGAGGCCGCCGGCCAGGATGACGGTCTGCATGGGTCTCCGGGAAGTGGCGAAGCGTTGTGGAGCATGGGGTTACGGTTGGCGC
>JBEBGT010000622.1:0-2308 GCA_040081365.1 Candidatus Eiseniibacteriota bacterium
GAGGCGGGAGTCGTGTTCCCGAAACGCATCCGCTGCCCTCCGTGCCGGTCCTGGGTGAGTGCGCCCGGGAGTCCTGCCCGGGGCGGGGTCGACCACGCTGCGCCGGGATCGTACGCGGGTCTTCCCGGGCGTGTGTAGGGGTGGATCCTGGTGCTGCCGGTGCCGCGGCCGCGGCCCGGTGGCTCGTCGGTGTTATCGGCCGCCGTCCCAGCCTGCTTTCGTCCTTCGGGGTGGTCTCGGGATACCCCGGATGGTGCCCTGCCGTTCGACCCACGGCCGGCACCACCGCCCCGCGGGGCCCGCGCCCCGGGCGCCGAGCCCCGGCAGCATGCCCGAGCGGCCGGAGGGTCGTCCAACCCCCGCGGGTGGACGGGCCACCCGAGAGCCGATATAACGACCGGCACGCCGTCCGGCGCCGGGACCCGTTAGCTCAGTCGGTAGAGCACCTGACTTTTAATCAGGGTGTCGCTGGTTCGATCCCAGCACGGGTCACCAGACCCCTCCCATGGCCGTTTGGTTCTTGCCCGCGGGGGTGGTTTGAGGGCATCCTGCCCCTCGGCTCGAAGGCACGAAATCCCCGGCATCGAACGCCCCGCCGGAGCATCGAAGTCATTCGCCGGACCAGTTGCCGGCACCCCGTCCACGGCTGGACCGCTTCTTCCACCGGAGTCCCGAACGCCATGTGCCTGGACCAGACATGTACCCCGCCGGGGAGCGAGCCTCGGTGAGGAAGCTCTCCTGTCAGGAGGTGCTGGACCATCTGTCCGAGTACCTCGACGATGAGGCCAAGGCGGAGCTGGTCTCCCAGGTCGATCTGCACATCGGGCATTGCCGGCATTGCCGGGTCGAAGTTGACACGCTCAAGCATACGATCTTCATCTTCCGCGAGAACGAGCGCGTGTTCCTCCCGCAACCGCTCTCCGACCGCCTGCAGGCCGCGCTGGAGCAAGCGTACCGCGAAGGCGGCTGCCCGGACTCCGCGAACCGGGACCCCGGGCCGACCGAGGCCTGAGCCGAGCCGCCGTGCGCACTTCCGCCGGAATCCTGTAACCTCACGTCAGGTGCGGGGTAAACGGGGCAGGGATCGGTGCGTGCGCGGTCCAGTTGCACCGCGCGCAGGTGTGCACCGGGGGAGTCCGGGGACAGAGGCCGGCATCGTGCCGGCGGAGGAAGCATGAAGCGAGTTGTCGTGCTGTTGGGGTCGGTCGTCCTGTGGTGCGCCGCCGCACATTCGGCCAGCGCCGGCATGCGTCTCGAACCGTGGCGGGGGCATGTCGCCGTCGGTTACGGCCACCTGTTCTCGGACGAGTTCTCGCCGGGCGGGTCGATCTCGGTCGCGGGCGGCGTGGATTATCCGGTGAGCCCGTCGCTGCGGCTGGGCCCGGTGCTCGGGATCGCGATCCTCGGCACGCACGACGTCACGCGTGGCAGCATCACCGCGGGTCTCGACTACAGCCTGTTGGAATGTGCGCTCCAACTGCATTGGGCGCCGGCCTCGGGGCCGCTGACGCGCGTCTCCGTGGGCCCGGGATTCGCCATGGCGCGTACGTCGCTGCAGGTGGGCGGCGGTGGTGCGGGCTTCCTCGACCTCGCGGTCGACGAAGTGCGGCCCGAGCTCGCGCTCGACGTGTCGGCGCTGCCGCGGCGCCAAAGAATCGTGGCCGTGGGGCTCGAGGCCGGGCTGCGCTACATCCCGGTCGAGCGCACGAACTGGGTGCTCGGCACGGTGCGGCTCGCCATCCACTACTAGGCGCGCTCACACGCAATGCACGAGCCCGGACGGGAGGGCCCGTCCGGGCTCGTGCGTTGTGGGTCGTGGAGTGCGGTGATCAGTTCGGCGGCGTGAACACGAACGGCGCCTGGAACGTGGTCGTGCCGGTGGCGATGGCCGGGAAGCGCCAGTCGCGGATCTGCGACAGCGCGCACTGCGCGAGCGCCTGCGAACCGGTGGTGTTCTGCACCACGGCCGCATCGGTGACCTCGCCCGAAGCCGCCACCGTGATGGCGACCACGAGCTTGCCACGCATGGTGGGCGAGCGCTTGAGCTCGTTGCCATAGCAGTACTGGATGCCGGCCGCATAGCGCTGGATCACGGCCAGCAGCGAGGCGTTGCTGCGGTACACGCCGGGGCCCGCGCCACTGCCGCTGCCCACGCCGGTGCCGGTGCCGCCGCCCGAGCCACCGCCCGAACCGCCGCCCGAACCCGGGCCCACGCCCGAGCCGTAGCCCGTGCCCGTGCCCGAACCGATGCCGCCGCCCGAGCCCGAGCCGCGCCCCGGACCACTGCCCGTGCCCCAGCCCGGACCCG
>JBEBGT010000623.1:0-2303 GCA_040081365.1 Candidatus Eiseniibacteriota bacterium
TCGGCCGCAGCTGTGAGTGGCACGCGGCATATCGCAGCTTTGATCGCCGTAGTGCCAATATCAATACCCATCCCATAGCGGTAGGCCGCTCCCGCCGCGTGCAACGCCGACGAGAAGCGGTCAGCCCGGGGCGTCTCGCGGCGCTGCGGAAGGCGGGCACGAAAGCCAGGCATGCAGCAACCCATCGCTGTCATGGAGCTTCTGACAGGTTGGCGTCCACCCCGGCCGGTTTCTTTCCAGTTACACCACGGAAACGCTCCTGTAACATGTTGTCTGGCGCGGGATCCGGCCCCATCGCCTACCCGCCAGCGCGTCGGCACGCCTCTTGTAATGAAGGGCCCACATGAGTCTGTCGCGATTCCTGCCCGCGGTGATCCTCGCGATCGCCGCCCTGTCGTCCGCGTCCAGCCCGGCCCGCGCCGAGTTGGCGCTGGCGAGCGGTGCGGCTTGGCCGGGTGCCGGTCACGTTGCGCGCCCGGTGGGGAGTCTGGCCTGGCGGCAGGACCTCGCGGGGGCATGGCGAGCGGAGGCCCGCGGCGGCCGTGCCTCGAGCGCGCTGTCGGTGCGGCATGAGTTCGCCGGGCGGTTCGCGCATCGGTTGCGGCCGGCGGTCGCCGCGGGTGTGGTCGGCGCCCAGGACCGCTCGCCCATGCCACGCGTGACGGGCTTCCACGCCGAGACGGCGGTGGCGTTCGCGTTGCCCGAGGGCGCGGCCCTCGAGTTGTCCGCGCGCTGGGTCATGCGCGGGGACCACGGGCCGCGCGGCCCTGATCGCTTCGCGGACCGCTTCGTCGAAGTGACGCTTGGTCTGGTGTTCGCGCCGCGCTGAGTGCGCGAGCCGAACCTAGGCCGTTCCGCGCGGCCTCCGTCGCGAGCGCGATCGCGGCTACTGGACGCGCACGTAGAACGCCGATGCCCAGGGTGCCTGCACGCGGAACCCCAGCCGCTCATATAGCGCGAGCGCGGGCGCGTTGATGTCGTTGCAGAACAGGCACACGTGCCGCGAGCGCAGCAGCAGCCGCGCGCACAACTCGCCCAGCGCGCGCGTGGCGATGCCCCGGCCGCGCAGCGCGGGCGGCACGTACACGCCTGAGACCTGCACGGCCTCGGGTGTGAGCGCGCTGATGCCGGCGCGGAAGCACAACCCGCGACCGTCACGCCACAGCCACGTCCAGCCGTCACGGCACTCTTCCTCCACGCGGCGCGCGTAGGCCACGGGGTCGATCCCGCGCGGGTCCTCGAGCAACTCCTCGGCGCGCAGTTCGGCGCCGGCCTGGTACAGGAACGCGTAGTCCTCGCGGCGTGCGGTGCGCAGTTCGGGCGCCAGCGCGCCAGGGGTGCCGGGTGGCCGGTCGAGCACCATATAGGTCTGCTCGCGCTCCAGTCGGAGCGTGGCCTGCGCTCCCGGGTAGTGCTCCCGCAGCGCTCGCACGGCATCGCGCGGGCCGATGACCTGCAGGCGTTCCTGGCGCGGCTCGCCGGTGGCCGCCACCTCGTGCGCGATCATGCGGTGCGCCACATCGTCATCGCCCGCGGGCAGCACCGCACCGGAGTGTCCGCCCAAGAACCACAGCGCGCTCAGGCGTCCGTCGCGACGTGCGCCCCACCAGCTGTCATGCGGCCGGCCCAGCGCGTCGCGCAGCACGAGCGCGATGAGGTACACGTTCAGCACCGGATCGTCCTCGAGGAACGACAACACCTCGGGAACGTCGCGCGGACCGAGCCGGTCGAGGACCGGCGAACCGATGCCAGGGTGCAACGCCATATGCGTCTCAAGACTCTAGTGGAGTCTGCGGGGCGACGCATCTGCAGCGCGCGGACGGCCCGGGAGCATGCTCCTCGGGAACCATGGCGGGCGCCGGATGACGATGTAACCGAACCGAAACAGCGAACAGGCTTCGAATGATGGACGGAGTGCGCCGCGTGCCCTTAGCATCAAAGGCCGGAGGTGGCCCTGTGAGCGAGCTCGTGATGGTGATCGAGGACGAGAAGGACATCCGTGATCTCGTCCGCTACAACCTCGAGAAGGCGGGCTACCGCGTGGCCGCCGCGGCCGACGGCGAAGAGGGCCTCCAACAGCTGTTCGCCTCGCGGCCCGATGCGCTCGTGCTCGACCTCATGTTGCCGGGTGCCAATGGCCTCGAGATCCTGCGCGAGGTGCGCGGCGAACCGACCACCCACGACCTGCCGGTGCTGGTGCTCACCGCCCGCTCCGCCGAGATGGACAAGCTGCTCGGGTTCGAACACGGCGCCGACGACTACCTCACCAAGCCGTTCAGTCCGCGCGAGCTGGTCGCGCGGAC
>JBEBGT010000107.1:0-8746 GCA_040081365.1 Candidatus Eiseniibacteriota bacterium
CAGTACTACCTCTGGGGGTTGAGATTACCCGATCGCAGGCCCTCGAGGTCCAGGGTCACCCAACGGAACCCCAGCGCCTTGAAGCCCGTGCTCACCTGCTCGCGCAGCCCGGGGGCCGCCAGGCGAGCCAACTCGCCCACTGGCAACTCGATACGCGCGGTGTCGCCATGCTTGCCCGTGAGCAGCCGCACCCGCGACTCCCCGAAGCCAAGGTCTCGCAGCAGCCCCTCGGCGCGTTCCACCTGGCTCAGGTTGTCGCGCGTGATGGGCGTGCCGTACGGGATGCGGCTGGCCAGGCAGGGCGAGGCCGGCTTGCCCGCGCTGGTGAGTTCGAACGACTCCGCCACCGCGCGCACGTCGGACTTGCGAAAGCCCAACTCGGCGAGCGGCGAGCGCACGTCGATCTCGGCCGCGGCGCGCCGTCCGGGGCGCCAGTCGGCCAGGTCGTCGGCGATGGTGCCGTCGAGCACCGTGCTCCCACCTTCGCGCCGTGAGACCTGCGCGAGCTTGGTGTAGAGCTCTTTCTTGCAGTGATAGCAGCGGTCGTCGGGATTGCTCGCGAAGTTGGGATCCGCGAGTTCGCCCGTGGTCACCACTTCGATGCGCGCTCCGAAGCGCGCCGCCTGATCGAGCGCCAACTGCAGTTCGCGCGAGGCGTAGCTGTCGGACACGCCGATCACGCCCAACGCGCGCTCACCGAGTTGTTCGTGCGCGACGCGCAACAGCACGCTGGAATCGACACCGCCCGAGTACGCCACGATCACGCGCTCGTACGCGCGCACCTGGGCGCGCAGCAGTTCGAGACGCGCGCGCCAGTCCGCATCGGCGTGCGGGCGCGAATGCGGGTCACGAATGGCGAGGAGCGTGCGCTCGGTGGCGTCGTGCGTGTTCATAGGGGGGCGTCATCGTAGCGAGTCGATCGGCCGGAAGCCACGATTCTCGCATGACGGCCCGGTGAAAAAGTGCGTGTCGGACGCACGGTTCGCGGGCGGGCCCGGCGGGGGGCGCGTCCCGTCCCAGGAAATCTCACCGGGGGGGCTTGTCAGTCCGCCCGAGCGGGCACATGTTGTTCCCGTGGCCCGGAACCCGGGTCGCCCCCGATACCCCTGAGCCCCCGGCTCGGGGGTTCTGTCGTTTCTGGGGGCAGGCTCGTCCGCGGCGGGCCCTGCGCTAGTGCTGGGCGCTGTCCGGCGCGGCCGGCTTCGCCGCGGGCTTGCTCCGCACGGCCGCGGGCTTGGCGGCGTGCGCGCTGTCGGGTTTCGCGGCGCTCTTGCGCCGCACATGCGCCGTATCGGTACCGGCGGGCCTGGGCCGCGCCACCACAGGCTTGCTGCCCGCATGCGCGCTGTCGGGCTTCGCGGTGCTCGCACGCCGCACACGCCCGGTGTCGACATGCGCTCCCACCCGCGCGTCCTTGGGCGGCAGCGTCGATGCGGCCTTGATGCTGCCGCGCGGGATCAGCAGCGTGCCCTTGAGCGGAGCGTTGGGGTCCGGCGTCACGCGTGCGGCCGTGCTCGGTGTGCTCGGGGGCGTCGCGTTGGTGCCGTGCGGCTTGGGCAGCAGGCCGTTCGGGGCCAGCACCGGGGCCGCGGCCGGCTTGGTGGTCGTGGCGGCGAGCGGCGACGCGGGCCGCGTCGTGGTCGCGTGTGTGGGCTTGTCGTTCGTCGACGGCGTCGTGACGGGCGCGCTCGCGAGCGACGGCGTGCCGGCTGTGCGCGCGGCGCCGCTCGAGTCCGGCCCGGCGTCGCTGGCGGCCTCGGGATTACTGCGCGCTTCCATGGCGGCCTGCTTGCCGCGCACGTACGCGATGTTGGCCAGGTGCTGCTCGTAGGTGGGTGCGAACAGGTGCCGGCCCTGGCCGCGCGCCACGAAGTACAGGTCGTTCACGCCCTCGGTGGCGTTCATCACGCCGGCGATGGCCTCTTCGCCCGGGCTGCAGATGGGGCCCGGCGGCAGGCCCTCGTGGCGATAGGTGTTGTAGGGCGACGCCACGCGCAGGTCCTTGAACGTGAGCCGCGAACGCGGCCCGCGCCCCAACGCATAGCCCACGGTGGGATCGGCCTGCAGCAACATGCCGCGCTCCAGGCGATTCAAGTACACGCGCGCGATGTGCGGACGCTCTTCCTTGGCGCGCGACTCCGACTCCACGATGCTCGCCAGCGTGAGCACCTCGTGCATGTTCATCCCGAGCGGCAGCGAGTCGTAGCCGGCCGTGGCGCGCTGCACGCGCTCGCGCGTGCGCGCCACCATGGTGCGCAGCACGACCTCGGGGCTCGTGCCCGGCAGCCACTCGTACGAATCGGGCGCCAGCCAGCCTTCCAGCGTGGGCGCGCCGATCTCGAGCGAGTCGAGCAGCGCGGGATCGGTGGCCAGTGCTTCGAGGGCCGAGGCCGGAATCCCCACCTTGCGCTCGATCAGGGCAGCGGTCTCGCTCACCATGAGGCCTTCGGGGATGGTCACCAGGTTCAACCCGAACATGCCGCGGTCGAGGGCGCGCAGCAGCGCCGGCACGGTCATGCCCAGCCGGAACGAGTACTGCCCGGCCTTCACGCTGCGGTCCAGCCGCATGGCGCGCGCCAGCACCAGGAACCCGACCTGGCTGCGGATCACGCCGACGCGCTGCAGCTCGCGCGAGATCTCGTGCAGCGACTGGCCGCGCTCGATGACCACCGTGCGCCGCTCGCGCGGCGGCTGGTAGCCGGCGGGCAGGAACAGGTCGTACGCCGGGGCGAGCAGGGCGACCAGCAGCAGAAGCCACGCCCAGCGCAGGGGGCGGAACGCCCGCTGCGTCGGCCGCGCGCCGCGCGCGTCGGAGGCGCGACGCATGGGGGTGCGCTGGGGGTCGTGCTTGCGGTCCGGCGATCGGCGGTCTTCGGTCACTCAGGGGTCTCCGGAGGGGTCTCCTGTGTGTCGTCCATCTGCTGCTGGTACTTGAGTCTGGCGAGCCAGCCCTCCAGGAGGGCGATCGCGGCACCTTCGTCCAGCTTACCCTTCCGGCCCCGCGTGCGCTCCCCCGTCTCGTGCATTCTCCGCTGGGCGAGCGCTGACGTGAGGCGCTCATCGAACATGAATACCGGCAACCCAGTGGCTTCGCGCAGGAGCCGGGCAAACCGCTCGGCCGCGACCGCCGAGTCCCCGCGCGTGCCGGACAGCCGCAGCGGCAGGCCCACGACCAACGACTCGGCCTCCACCTCCCGGACGGTATCGGCCACTTGTCGCACGGCCTCCGCCTCGGAACGCACCTCGAGGGTCGGCAGTCCGGAGGCGAGTATCCCCAGCGGGTCACTGACCGCCAGACCGATGCGGCGGAGCCCCCAGTCGACGGCGAGGATGCGGGCCAATCGACTCCGTCAGGCGTCGGCCGCGCGCCGCACGGCCGCGCGATGCTTCACCAGATGGCACACCGTGCCGGTCTTGGAGAAGTCGAAGAACACCTCGTCGCAGCACGAGCGCATGATGAAGATGCCGCGGCCGCGCATGTCCAACAGGTGCTCGGGCGTCGTGACATCGGGCACCAGCTTGCCCACGTCGAATCCGGTGCCCTGGTCGCGCACATCGACCTCGAGCCGGTCCGGGAACAGCCGGAACTCGGCCTCGAAGAACTTGCTCGCGTCGCGCTTGTGGCCGTGCTGGACCGCATTCGTGCCGGCCTCGATCACGGACATGCTCAGCTGCGAGCTGGTGTCCTCGTCGAACTCCATGCGCTCACAGATCGTGAGCGTCACTCGGTCGAGGACGGCCAGCAGCTCCAGCCGGCTCGGGAGCCGGAGGGTGATGATCTCGGGTGTCGGGGCTTCAGACATGCTCGCGCTTTTCTACGAGGGACGCGGAGCCGCGAACGCGCGCAGGCGGTCGAGCGCCTCGCGGATGTCCAACGGCGGTTCCGATTCGAAGCGGAGAGTCTGCCCCGTCACGGGATGAACGAACTCCAGTTCGACGGCGTGGAGTGCCTGCCGCTTGAGGACGCGCAGCAGAGCGTCCGCGAGGCTACGCTCGGATTGGCGAAGGCTCAACACCTTTTTGACCCTGCCCCCATAAGTGGGGTCCCCCACCACCGGGTGGCGCAGGGCGGCCAGGTGCACCCGGATCTGGTGGGTCCGGCCGGTTTCGAGCCTGGCCTCGATGAGCGTGGCCATGCCGTAGCGCTCGAGAACGCGCCAGCGGGTACGCGCCAGCTTGCCCCCGGGACCGCGCACCACGGCCATGCGCTTGCGGTCCTTGGGATCGCGCCCGATCGGCAGGTCGATGATGCCGTCGGACGGGCCGGGGTCGCCCCACACGATGGCGTGATACACGCGTTTCACGCGGCGCTCCTTGAGCGCGGTGGTCAGCGCCAGGTAGGCCTCTTCGGTGCGCGCCACCACCAGCAGGCCGCTGGTATCGCGGTCCAGCCGGTGCACGATGCCGGGCCGGCCCTCGCCTCCCACAGTGGCCACTTCCGGCGCGTGATGCAGCAACGCGTTCACCAGCGTGCCGGTCTGCACACCGGCGCCGGGGTGCACCACCATGCCGGGCGGCTTGTCGAGGACCATGAGCGCGTCGTCCTGGTGCACGATCGTGAGCGGTGCGACCTCGGCCTGGACGCGGCTCTGGCGGCGCGGCGGCACGGTCACGGCCAGCTTGTCGCCGGCTTTCAGCTTCAACGACGGTTTGGCCACGCGCCCGTTCACCAGCACGCGGCTCTCGTCAATCAGCTTCTGGAGCCGGTTACGACTGAGGCCGAGGCGCGCCTTCGCCAGCCACCGGTCCAGGCGCGCTCCCGCCCCCGTCTCCGGCACTTCCAGTTCCAGCAGGCGATCCGTCGGTGGCATGCGCGAGTTCCTCGGGTGCGGCAGGGGTTCCAGCCGGTGCGACGGCGAGTGTGTCCGGCGCAGCCGTGGCCGCGGGCTCGGGCTCGTGCGTCCAGACCAGTGCGAACAGGATGACACCGAACGTCACGCACATGTCGGCCACGTTGAACACGGGGAAATAGTGCCCGCGCCAGCCCAGCTCGATGAAGTCGGTGACCTCGCCGAAGCGCACGCGATCGATGAGGTTGCCCACCGCGCCGCCCAGGATCAGCGCCAGTGACCACTCGCGCGCACGCGTGATGTGCGCGGTGCGCGCCCACAGCCACAGCACGGCGAGCGCGGCCACCATGGAGAAGATGTAGAACGGGAACACCTTGCCCTGGAACATCCCGAACGCGATGCCGCTGTTGCGCGTGTAGGTGAACGTCACCAGGTCGCCCAGCACGTGCAGGGGCTCACGGAACGCCAGGTTGCGCGTCGCCCACCACTTGCTCCACTGGTCGAGCGCGACACCACCGAGCGCGACACCCAGGAGAAGTGCGGGTGAACGCCTCACTCTTCTTCCTTGATCATGCGGCCGGCACGCTGCTTCTTCTCGATGTTCTCCTGCTCTTCCACGGTGTAGCGTGCCCACGGCAGCGCCTCGAGCCGCGCGCGCGCGATGTTCTTGCCGCTGGCCTCGCAGATGCCATAGACGCCAGTGTAGATGCGCCGTAGCGCGTCGTTGATCTCGCGCAGCAGGCGGCCTTCCTTGGACGCGATGTCGAACGAGATCTCGCGCTCCATGGAGTCCGTGCCGGCGTCGGCCATGTGGAACGAGTAGCCGCCCACTTCGCCGGCGGAATCCCGCGGGTTCACCTTGAGGATCGTGTTCTCGAGGTGCCCCATCTCACCCATGATGCGCGCGCGTTCGGTGAGCAGCTTGGTCTCGAAGTGCTTGAGGTCGTCTTCGTTCAAACGTTCGTCTCCTCTGGAACCCGGCCTCGCGGCGGCGACCGGTGACGGCGACGGCGTCACGGGACGCGCCGGGATGATCACACGCGGCTGCGTGGGTGCCGGCTTGGACTTGGCCATGGATTCGGGCGGCAGCACCCCCAGCGGGCGCACCTCCGCGGGCGGCCGCGAGGCCGCCTTGCCCTTGGCGGGCGCGGCCTTCACCGCACCCGGACGGATCGCCCCCGGCGTGGCCGGGACCAGCTTGGGCGCACGCGCCTTCTCGGCCGCGATCTTGGCGGCGATGCGCGCCTCGGCCATGGCCTTGGCGGCCGCGGCACCCTTGTTGAGCACCACCGGCTTGGGCGGCGCGGGCGCGGCCTTGGCCGCGGGCTTCGCGGCCGGCTTCACCGGCACCGGCGTGGGCTTGGCGACGGGCTTGGGTGGCGCGGGCTTGGCGACGGGCTTGGCCGCCGCCTTCACCGGGGCGGGCTTCGCCGCCGGCTTGGCCACGGACGACTTGATCACGGGCTTCACGACAGACTTGGCCCCCGCCTTCACCGGCTTGGCGGCCGGCTTCTTCGCCGCGGGCTTGCCCTTCCCGGGGGACATCAGCGCCATGGCCTTGGGGCTCATGGTCTTCGTCTTGGGAGCGGGCTTGGCGACGAGCTTCTTGCGGTCGATGGCCATCGTGATACCTCCGTTGTCACTGCACAGAGCGCGCGTGCGTGCGCGCGCCCCATGAAATCTCGTTCCAGACCCCGGGCTGAGCCCGGGCTACTTCACTTCGTCCAACCGCCGTATGACCTCGGTGAGCAGCCTCGCGAGAGCGGGCGCCGTACGGCCCGCCACCGCGAGCACCGCCGCGATGTCCACCGGGTGCAGTGCATCCGGCAGGCAGGCGTCGGTCACCACATTGAAGGCCAGCACGCGCGTCCCGCCGTGCACGGCCACGATGTTCTCGGGCACCAGCGACATGCCCACGATGTCCGCGCCCACTGCGCGCAGGAACCGATACTCCGCGGGCGTCTCGAGGTTCGGGCCCGGCACCGCGACGAACACGCCGCGCTGCAGCGGCAGCTTGAGCTCGAGCGCGACCCGCTCGGCGTGCGACACCAGCGCGCGCGAGTACGGCTCGCTCATGTCGGGGAACCGCGGCCCCAACTCGTCGTCGTTGGGCCCGATGAGCGGGTTGTCGCCCATGAGGTTGATGTGGTCGGTGGTCACCACGATCGTGCCCGCGGGCATGTCGGGGTTCATGCCGCCCACCGCATTCGTGATGATCAAGGTCGTGCAGCCGAGCGCCTGCAGCACGCGTACGGGGAAGCTCACCTGCTGCATGGTGTAGCCCTCGTAGTAGTGCACGCGGCCCTTCATCACCGCGACCGGCCGGCCGGCCAGCAAGCCCACGTGCAGCTCGCCCGCGTGGCTCTCGACCGTCGACTGCGGGAAATGCGGGATGTCCGAGTACGGCACCACCACCGCACCGGTGAGCGCCTGCGCGAAAGCACCGAGCCCCGTGCCCAGGATGATGCCCACTTCGGGCACGGCCACGCCCGCGGCGCGCATGCGCGAGCGCACCGCGTCGGCGGCTTCGGTGACCCGGGTCTTGAGCTCACTTGCCATGGGTGTCGTGTCTCTCTGGGCTGGTGGGACCGAGTGATCGGGACGGATGTCCTGGGGCTCTCGTGCTACGGGTGGCTGGCCTTCAAGGCTTGCGGCGTTTGTGGCTCGGCTTCTTGTTACCGGTCCCGGGGTCCAGCGCTTCGGGCGCCAGCGCTGCGACCAGCCGTGCTTCGGCGTCCGCTTCGGTGATGCCTTCGATCTCGAGTGTCTTGCTGCGCGAGGCTGCGCCTCGCGTGACACTCACCTGCCGGCGCTTGAGGCCCAGCAGTTCGCACATCAGGTCCAAAACCGCGACATTGGCCTTGCCCTCCACCGGAGGGGCGGCCACCGCCACTTTCCACTCGCCGCTCGCCAACCGCGCGAGCAATGCACTGCGTTTCGCCCCCGGCTGCACGCGGAGCGAGAGCTTCATGCGCGCTACCCGACCCGGAACGCCAGTTCGTGCAGCGTGCTCACGAGGAACTGGCGCAAGAACATGACGAGCAGCAGCACGATCATCGGCGCCAGGTCGAGCCCGCCGATCACCGTGGGGATGAGTCGCCGCACGGGTTCACAGACTGCATCCGAGACCTGATCCAGGAAGCGTACGATCGGATTCGAGGGATCGGGACGGACCCAAGATAGCAACGCATTCACGATCAGAATGATGCTCAGTGCGTTCAAGAGCACGTCGAGCACCGTCGCGATCGCGCCGATGAGATTGCCCAACACGAACATCACACGCCTCCATGCGCGTTGCGCGCGCCGAACAGTGCCGTGCCGACCCGCACCATCGTCGCGCCTTCCTCGACGGCGACTTCGTAGTCGCCACTCATGCCCATCGACAACTCCGGCAGCGGTTGCCCGAGCCTTGCCACCAGTTCGTCGCGCATTGCGCGCAACCGTGCGAATCCCGGCCGCGCCGCCTGCGGCTCGTCGACCGGTGCACCGACGGTCATGAGTCCCTGCAGATCCAGGCCCACCAACGACCGGACGGTCTCGGCCAATGCGATGACACCCTCGGGCGCCACCCCGAACTTGCTGGCCTCGCCACTCACGTTGACCTCGAGCAACACCGGCACGCGCTTGCCCGCCACCGTCGCACGACGCGCGAGCGCCTGCGCCAGGTCGGCGTCATCGACGCCATGCACCACGTCGAACAGCTCGAGCGCCTTGCCCGCCTTGTTGCGCTGCAGGTGCCCGATCATGTGCCAGCGTGCCGCACCACGCGGAACGCGTTGCTGATGCAGCTCGGCCTCCTGGACCTTGTTCTCACCCAGATCCCGCAGGCCCGACGCCACCGCGGTGCCGATCACGTCCGCCGGCAGCGTCTTGACCACCCCGATGAGCGTGACACTCCCGACCGGGCGCCCCGAACGGCGCTCGGCAGCGGAAATACGGTCGCGCACGGCAGCGAT
>JBEBGT010000108.1:0-8729 GCA_040081365.1 Candidatus Eiseniibacteriota bacterium
GCGCCTGGGCGCGTGGTCCGCTCACCTCGCATTCGGTGTCGAAACGCCGGCAGCCGGCGAGCGTGAAGCCGCAGCCGCAGCCGCAATGCCGCCCGTTCGCGATGCGCAGGAACGTGGCACGTGCCGCGGGCGACAGCGCGGCCAGCTCGAGGTCCGGGATGTCGTCCACCCAGGCGGTCTTCTTGGTGCTGTCGATGGCCGCCAGCCGCAGCGCGCGGCCGACCACGTCCTCGCCGGCGTCGTCGGTGCCGGTTTCCGCCGAGGCTCCGGGCGGGGAGACGGCTCCGGGCTGCGACGTCTCGTCCGCCGAACGCACGGGCATCTGGAACGAACGCCGCATGACCACCGCCGCCAGCACGGCGATGGCGACCACAGCGAGTAGCGCGAGGAGCCGGACCGGGGAACGCATGGCATGGAGCCTATCGGAGCCGGGCCGGTCGTGCACCTCGCGCATGCCCGCGGGCCGGGCGCACGTGCACGGCGTGACGCGCTCGCTTAGCATGACGCGCCGTTTCACGAATCCCCGACTGGAGGAGCCCCATGAGCTGGATCCCGCTGGTGACGCGCGAGCAGGCCGGTGCTGACCTCGCCACCGTCTACGACACCATCCGCGGTTACTCGAAGAGCGGCCGGCTGTCGCACCTGTGGCAGGCCTGGGGGGGCGACGCGCAGGGCCTGGCCACGCTGCACACGCACTACCGCGAACTCATGGGTTCGCCCGCCCCGCTGACCACGGCGCAGGCCGAGCTCATCGGCCTCGTGGTGAGCGCCACCAACGGCTGTGCGTACTGCGTGTCGCACAGCGGCGCGCGCGCCTCGGTGCTGGTGGGTGACACGCTGGCGCGCGCCGTGGCGCGCGACTACCGCGAGGCCAACCTCACGGCGCAGGACCGCGTGCTGCTGGACGCCGCCGTGGCCATGACGTGCGAACCGTGCGAGCGCACTCGCGCCGACGTCGAACGCATGCGCGAGTACGGCTTCAGCGACGCAGCCATCCTGCGCGCCAGCGGCATCGCGGCGTTCTACAATCTGGTGAACCGCATGGCCTGTGCGCTGGGTGTGGAGCTGGAGGACGGCGTGGAGCGCTGGGAGTTCGGCGCGCAGCGCTGACGATCGCGGCCGCCATACGAACGCCCGCGACCCCGGGGGGCCGCGGGCGTAGTCGTCTCGTGCGAACGACTACTTCTTCGCTTCGGCGGCCTTCTTGGCCGCAGCCTGCTCGCGCGCCGTCCACGGCGGCGTGATGTTGTTGGAGCGCGCATAGGCAATCGCCTGGCCCAGGTGCTCGTGCGAGTGCGACGCCATGATCAGCATGGTCGCGCGCTTGCTCATCTTCTGGCCGAAGAACTCGACCTGGCCGTCGAGGTCGCTGTCGGGCGTATCGGTGATCACCTTGGTGGCGAATGCGTACGAGTCCTTGAGCATCTGGCGCACCTTGGCCGGCTCCATGGTCTGCGAGTCGAGCTTCATGAGGTCTTCCATGCTCATCGGGCCCTTCACGCCCATGAGCGACGGCAGCATGTAGTTGGCGGCCACGACATGCAGGAACACCTGCCCGGTCGAGCGCACGTCCTTCCCGGGCTTCCAGGTGTACTTGGCATCCGGGAACGCACCGGCCAGATCCTGCAACTTCGTACCGGCGTCCATCATGTTGGCAAGGATCTCGCCGCGCACACCCGAGGGGGCCGCGTCGTCAGCCCGCACGACTGAGGGGGCGACCAGGCAACAGAACAGCGCCAGCATTCCGAACATCTTGCGCATCATGACCTCCGGGGAAGGAACTCAGGGGAAGGAACTCAGGGGAATCAGGTTCGCACCAGCATCTCGGCACCGGCACACGCCTGGCATGACCTGCACAGCGGCTGGGGAGCACGCGTTGCACCGCATCCTGCGGGCGTGCGCGCTCCGGTCATGGGGAGTTCTCGAGGCAGTTCCGGGGCACATCCGGTGTGCGCCGGGCGCAAACATAGCGCCCGGGGCCGGCGCCGTCATCCCACCCCGCGCTCCGGGCCACTGCGGCAACACCGCCGCGCTCAGCCGCGCGCGGCCTCGTAGGCCGCCAGCAGCCCGGCGACGTGAGCGGCCGGCGACAACCCGGCGCGCTGTGCCTGCGTGCGCGCCGCCTCGCCCCAGGCGGCCGCGCGTTCGGGCCCGGCCAGTGCGCGCTGCGTGGCGGCCACGAGTGCGGACTCGTCACCCGGCGGCACCAGCAACCCGCTCACCTCGTGCTCGATGAGTTCGCCCACGGCCCCGATGCGTGACGCCACCACCGCTCGTGCTTCGAGCTGCGCCTCGGCCACGGCGTACCCGAACATCTCGGGGAACACGCTCGGCGCCAGCACCACGCTGGCGTTCGCTCGTGCGCCCGCCAGCACCTCGGGCTCGAGGAACCCCAGCACGCGCAGATTCGCGGGCGCATGCGCGCGCAGCCATGCCTCACGCGGCCCGCCACCCGCCACCCACAGCGGCACCGGCGCGATCGCACGCGCCACCGCCGGCAGGAACGCGATGCCCTTCTCATCGGACAAGCGGCCGGCATAGAACGCGTAGCGCGCCGGCAGCCCCACCGGCTTCACGGCCCGCTCGGGCGCGTCGATGCCGTGCAACAACACGCGCACGCGCGACGGCTCGGCGCCCATCTCCACCGCCTTGTCGAGCGCGAAACGCGACGGCGCGAGAAACATGCAGACCGGCGCATAGGCCCGGCGGCGGTCGTGCTCGTAGGCCTCGAACGCCCCGACCAGGCTCTTCAAGCGCGACTGCTGCACGCAGCCGGTCGTCACGGCATGCCAGTGCGTGCCGCCCTTGCAGCGCTCACAGATCGCGCCGTGCGCGTAAAGCAGGCGGTTCGTGCACCACGGTTTGAAGTCATGCAGCGTCATCACGGTGGGCACGCCAGCGCGGGCGAGTTCGGCGATGACTGACGGGGTGAGGTAGCGGCTCGGCGCGTGCAGGTGCGCCACGTCGGGCCGCCATTCCGCCAGCAGCCCGGCGAGCGCACGGGCCGCCGCCCCGGACCACACCGCACGCGGCAAGAGCGGCAGCTGCTTCCAGGCCGGCGTGCCCTCGCCGAAGTCGGCACTCGGTGCGAAGTGGCGTTCGAAGCGGCTCGGGCGGTTGCGCGGATCGACCGTGGCGAAGTGCCCCACCTCGTGACCGGCGGCTTCGAGCCAGCGCGTCTCGTCGAACACCGTGCGTTCGACACCGCCCTTGGGCCAATGGAACGCGTTCAGCATGAGCACGCGCATGCGGGCCTCCGCGGGGATCAGCCGCCCGAACCGGGATCGAGCGGGAACTCGATGAGCGCGGTTCCGAGCCCGGGTGACGCCTCGTGTTCGAGCACACGGCCCGGCAGGTCGCCGAGCAGGAACCCGCGCAGGACCTCGAGGTGGCGTAAGGATGCATCGGGCTGCGCCTTTTCGAGCAGCACCTCGTCGAGCTCCCCGAGTGCGCCCCAGCGGCCCTTGCGGATGGCGTCCAGCACGTGCTGGTCGAGCTCGCGCGCTTCGTCGAGGTCGCGCTTCAGGTTGAACGCATGCAGGTTGAACGACAGCGCGCCGCCGACCACGAACGCGATGCGCTCGCGCCGAGCGTGCAGCGTGAGCCGGATCGCCTCGCCCCAGGCGCGGTGTTCCTCGCGCGTGCCCTCGCACAACGACAGCGGCACGACGGGCACCTGGCGCTCGCGGGCCAGGAAGTGCAGCGGGATGCTGATCCCGGTGTCCGTGCCGCGGCGCCCGGTGGCCGCTCGCAGCCCCGCCTTGAGCGCGCCGCCGACCAGCGCGCGCGCCAGCGCGGGATGCCCGGCGCAGTCGTAGCGCGGCTCCACGCCGAAGCCCGGCAGGTCGATGACGCTCTTGTGATTGCGCGCGTCGTCGGCGTGGAACGGGCCGTTGCTCGTCCAGCGCGAGCTCAGCGCGACGATCGCCTCGGGAGCCTCGGAGGCGAGCCGTTCGCCAGCGGCGGTGACGGCCTCGATCATCTCGGTGAAATCGCCCCGCTGCTCGTCGATGAGCATGGTCGGGACGCTGGGAAGCAGCAGTGCGCGGGTCGTGAGCATGGCGACCGAAAGTGAGGCAGAGCGGGCAGAGCGTCAACTCCAAGGGCTGCAGGCGTTGAGAACAGCGTGAGGAGCAGCCGGGCCCTGCAACGTGGCGAGTGGCGTGCGGGCGGCCGGTGCGGACCGCCGGCTCATGAAGCGTCCCGGCTAGCCGGACCGGCGGGCCACGAGCTGCACGGTGCTCGCGCGGCCGGTGTGGTAGCGGCCCTCGAGCACGTCACGTTCGACCTCACGCGCCAGCCGCCATTCCAGCGTGCCCAGTTCGGGGCGCAGGCGCTCCAGGTCCAGCATGCGCGCGTCGTCGGGCGGGCCGCCGGTGCCGCGCTCGAGCTGCTGCGGCCGGTAGGCCTCGAGCAGCAGCACGCCCCCGGGCCGGAGCGCACGCAGCACCTGGGCGTGCACATGCCGGCGCACGTCCGGCGGCACGTGCGCGAAGATGCTCACGATGCCGTCCCACGCCGAATCCCCGAACTCGAACGTGGCCAGGTCGGCCACCTGCGTGACCAGCTTCACGCCACGCTCGGCCGCCAGGCGCTGCGCCTTGTCGAGCCCGACGCTCGCGATGTCGATGCCGGTGACCGCGAAGCCCTGCTGTGCGAGCCACACGGCGTTGCGGCCCTCGCCCTCGGCCAGGCACAGCACGCGAGCGCCGCGCGGCAGTTCGTGCGCGTGCTCGCGCAGGAAGTCGTTGGGCTCGGTGCCGAACGCCCAACCCAGCTCGGCATAGCGCGCATCCCAGTCCGGCACGGTGTGCCCCCCGCGGCGCGCCTGTGCGGCGCACCGTTCAGTGGTGGTTGATGCGGAACTCGGCGGCGGCACGCTCGGCAGCGCGCTCGTTGCCGGCGCCCACCGCCACGCCGCGCGTCTGGGCGGCGGCCAGCAGTTCACTCGGGAGCGGGAACATGATGCGCTCCTCCACCAACTGGAACGGCTCCACGCGGAAGCCGCCCAGCGCGCACACGCGCTCGACGCAGCCCTGCACGATGCGCTCGGGCGTGCTCGCGCCGGCCGTGAGCCCGATGTCGCCGGCGAGCCACTCGGGCCGGATGTCCTCGGGACCTTCGATGAGATAGGCCTTCGCACCGAGCGCCGCGGCCACTTCGACCAACCGGTTCGCATTGCTGCTCGCGGGCGCCCCCACCACCAGCACCGTGCCGCACTTGGGCGCCATCACCTTCACGGCGTTCTGGCGATTCTGCGTGGCGTAGCAGATGTCGTCCTTGGCCGGCTCCTTCACCTTCGGGTAGCGGGCCTTGAGCGCGCCGACGATGGCCGCGCAGTCGTCCAACGACAGTGTGGTCTGCGTGATGTAGGCGACCTTGTCGGGGTTCGGCAGGTTCAGCTTCTCGACCTCGGCCACGGACTCGCACACCACGATGGCTTCGGGCGCCTCGCCGAGCGTACCGATGACCTCGACGTGCTCGCGATGGCCGATCATGACGATCGAATAGCCGTCCTTCGCGTAGCGCAGCGCCTCGAGATGCACCTTGGTGACGAGCGGGCAGGTGGCATCCAGCGCGCGCAGGCCGCGCGCGCGCGCTTCGTCGCGCACCGCGGGCGACACGCCGTGCGCCGAGAAGATGACCACGGCGCCCTCGGGCACTTCAGACAGGTGGTCGGTGAAGATCGCACCCTTCTTGCGCAGGTCCTCGACGACGTGCCGGTTGTGCACGATCTCATGCCGCACGTAGATGGGCGCGCCGTAGACCTGTAGCGCCATGTCGACGATGTCGATGGCGCGATCGACACCGGCACAGAAGCCGCGCGGGGCGGCGAGCCACAGCGTGCGGGTCGGATCGGGCATGACGCGGGACTCCTGCGGGAAGTGAGGTGCGGGGCGCGGCGAACGGCACTTGAAGCCTGTGCTCGGCCCCGAAGTTATCCGATGCCCGCCGGGGCGGCCAGCCGTGCGGCCGCGTGCGGGCCTATTCCGGCTTCGCGCCGCGCCGCGTGGCATCCGCGCGCGCCCGGGCGAGCACGGCCTCGAGGCTGTCGGCGCGGAACACATCGCGCAGCGAGTCGGGCGCGTTGGCGTGCAGCGCCGCGATGCTCTGCAGCGGCAGCAGGCGCTCGTCCGGCTTGCTGAACGATCTCTCGGAACGGCGGTACGAGGCGAGCGCCGAGCGCAGGTCGCCGCCCTGGGCCTGCATCTCGCCCAGCAGCCACCACGCATCGCCCGACTTCGGCATGCGCCGGACCCCGTCACGCGCCAGCTCGAGGGCGATGTCCACACGTCCGGAGTGCACGAAGTGCCGCGCGGCCCCCTCGCGCACCTCGGGCGCGTCGGGCGCCACCGCCAGCCAGCGCCGCCAGACGCCCCCGGCCTCGTCGGTGCGGCCCATGGCGACCAGCTCGCGGATCTGTCCGCGGTACGCCATGGCCTGCAACGAATCGATGCGCGCAGCCTCGCGGTAGCCCTGCAGCGCACGTTCGTGGTCGCCCACGCGCGACTCCAGGTTCGCCAGATTGATGAGCGCGGTCTCGTCCCGCGGCTCGAGTTGCAGCGCGCGCCGGTAGGCGTCGCGCGCCTCGGCGGGCCGCTCCCGGGCGGCGAGGATCACGCCCAGGTCACGCCACGCGCGTGCGAACTTCGCATCGAGCCCCACGGCACCGCGCAGCGCCTTCTCGGCGGCGGCGTAGCGCCCGAAACGGCCATACACGAACCCGAGCGAGCGCCACACGGACGGGTTGGCGGGGGCGCGCCGGCTGAGTTCTTCGAGCATGCGCACGGAACGCGTGCTGTCGCCGAGCTCAGCGAGCGAGATCGCATATTCCATGCGCGCACCCACGTCGTCGGGCGAGCGGCGCAGCTCCTCACGGAACGCCCGCATGGCCGGGTCGTGCTGCTGGCGTGAGGCGTACAGGAGCCCGATGCGATAGCTCGGGCCGCGTAGTGTCGGGTCGGCCTTGGCCGCATTCGTGTATGACAGGATGGCGGCGGCGTATGCGCCTTGCTCCTCGAGCATCAGACCGCGGCCGAAGTCCTCGCGTGCCTTGCGCTGGCGCCGCGCGAGCGCGGTGTCGGCCGGCGCCTCGGGCTCGGCCGGCGCCGGCGCGGTGACCGCAGCCTTGGCGCGTGGCGGTGTGATGAGCTTGCCAGGCGCGGACTCGGCCGTGCGCGCGCCCGGCGCGGGCGCTGCGATCGCGACCCCGGCGAGCAGCGCGCCGCACCACAGGAGCGCGGCCGCCAGACAGCACCGGGACACACTTCGGGAACGGAGATCCATGTGGGCTCCAGATTAGCACGCGCTCCCGCCCGGACCGCGAAGCTTGGCGACTCCATGGCAGAGCGCGGCCTTCTGCCGGACCGGCGCGGCGGGTGGGTGTGCTAGCGTCGGGTCATGCGCCGCTTCACCGCCCGTCCCCTGCTCGCCCTCGCCGTGGCTGCGATGGGCGTGGTGGACGTCCTCTCGGCCGTCCTGTCGCTCTGCTCCGCTCCACCCCCGGCCAGCCCGCGCCCCGCGCAGCCGGCGGTCGCATGAGCGCGCCCGAGCCCGCGGCCCTGGTGCGGCTGCTCGAGGACATCGAGTCGCGGGCATGGCGAGACGTCCACGCGAGTGCCCAGACCCCCGACGTGACCGCGCTGGGATTGCGCCCCGCCGAACTCGGCGGCGGACTGCTCATGACCGCGGATCGCGTGGAGTCGCTGTTGTTCAATCGCGCCCTCGGGCTGGGGCTGCACGAACCTCTCACGGCCGCCACACTCGACGCCGTGCTCGCGCATTACCGCGATGGTGCGCCTGGGTTCGCACTCAACCTGTGCCCGCTCGCCGCACGCGCCGGGCTCGAGAACGACCTGCACGCGCGCGGGTTCGCCACGTTCTTCCACCATCTCAAGTGGGTGCGCGGCACGGCACCCGCGCCCGAAGCGCGCACCGACCTGCGCATCACAACCGCCACACCGGCCGAGGCCGGCACCTGGGGTGCACTCGCGGCGCGCATCCATGACACCGACGCGGCGCAGGCGGCGTGGTCCGCGCGCGGCGTGGGCCGGCCCGGCTGGACCCACCTGTTCGCCTACGACGGCGACACGCCCGTGGCCGTGGGCGCGGTGTATGTGCACAACGACGCGGCGTGGCTCGGCATGGGCGCCACACTCGAATCGCATCGCCGGCGCGGCGCACAGGGTGCGTTGTTCGCGGCGCGCATCCGCATCGCGCTCGAACAAGGCGCGCGCTGGCTCACCACCGAGACCGCGCCCGACTGGCCCGATCTACCCGGGGAGTCCGTGCGCAATGCCAGACGTGCGGGTTTCCACCCAGGCTATGAACGCCCCAGTTGGATCTGGCCGGTGTCGTAGCTGGCGATTCGCAAGACATCGGTCCCCACGAACCCACGGAATCGGCTGGAGCCGCACTTCCCGGCGCATGCGCGCATCTCAAGGGGCCGATGACACCCAGCATGCGCACACCTTGCTCGACATCGCTTGGCCGCGCCGCGCGTGGCCCCCGGGCCGTGCTCCGGCCGCTGGTTCACATCAGCTTCGCACTCGCATTATCCGGCGTGATCACGACCCCGGTGCTCGCCGCCGACTCGGCGACGCGCCGCTCCACCGCTCGTCACAGCACGACGGACGGTGATCACGACCGGACCTCTGCCGCACGACCCGCGAAAGCGCCGGCCAAGCACGTGCCGGTGTACGCCAACGGAGCCGCGTGCGAACTGGCCC
>JBEBGT010000624.1:0-2278 GCA_040081365.1 Candidatus Eiseniibacteriota bacterium
GAGCTGCCGCGCGAGGCCGACCCGGACGACCCGCTCTGCGCCCCGCTCCTGATCGAGCCCGACGTGGGCTTCGGCACCAGCGTGGTCATGCGCCGGCTGCCCACCGCGGGCGACCTCGAGGACATGCGCTTCTACACCGGGCTGCGCCAGGTGCTGTTGGCACTGCCGGAGTGGCCGGCCACCTATGCGCAGCTGCGGCCGCTCCAGCAGGTCATCCTGCCGGACGGCGCCGAGCTCGTGGTGCTCCTGCCCGGCTGGCCCCCCACGCGCGAGGCGCTCGGAGCATGGAACCTGGTGGGCGGCAACCTGCGGCTGATCATCGTGGTCGACGGTCCGCCGGCCGACCGCGCACTGATCACCGAGCTCAACCGCGTGCGCTCGCTCGAGCGGCTCATCGTGCAGATGGAGCACCCGTCGCGTTCGGGCTTCGAACGGCTGCAGCGCCCGCTGAGTTTTCGCGTGCTGAAGCGCTAGCCGGGCCCTTACCGAGCGCTCGATTCTCGCTGCGCGCCCAACCCGTGCACTGCGCACCCGAGCGCGCTGCGCCAGGGCCTGTCGCAGCTCTCTACAGGTGCGTGTACGTCCAGAGTGCGCGCGCGAACGTCACGATGCCCACGAGCCAGGGCAGCGCGCCCACGGCGAACAACCACGGGTACTCGGGCGCACGCAGCGCCCAAGCGAAGACGAGCGTGCCGAGCACCGCCAGCAGGCTGGCGGTGACCATGCTGCCGATCGTGCGTTGACGAACTTCCGGGTCGCTGTGGTCGCGTGAGTTGGCCATGTCGGGTCGCATGCGTTGGGCCATGCAGGCCTCCGCGGGCGGGGGTCCCGTGTGGTGTGGCAACAATGTCGAATGAGGGACTCGAGCGCCGGCCGAAGGGGGGGGTGGCCGGGTATGCAACGGCGTGAGAACGAAAATACGCCTGCGGCGAGTGGAGCCGCAAGCGTAATTCGCATCCGTTCACAACCGCCGCGGTGCGCGCACCGTCAGTATCCGTTCGGCGTACGACGTGGCCCCGTCCGTGCGCAGGATCCGCGCGATGGCCGGGTACCGGTTGACCTACGTGCCCGGCACGGCTCCCACCACCTGCTTGGTGAGGTCGACCTTCTTGTCATTGAAGATGCGCATCTCGCCGCGCTTCAGCTGCGGGTCGTCCTTCAGGTCGACCTGCAGCTTGAAGCGCTTCTCCAGCTCGGCGAACCGGCGTGCCTCGGCCTCGACGAAGTACAGCGCCACGTCGGGGGCGATCTTCACGGTGATCCGCTTGGAACCGCCCAACGCGGCCACGCGCCGCATGGCGCGTTCCAGCTTCACCAGCATGGTCTCGTTGCTCGGCACCTTGCCCAGGCCGCCACAGGTCGGGCAGTCCTCGGTGTAGTAGTGCAGCAGCGACGAGCGTTCGCGCTGGCGGGTCATCTCGACCAGTCCCAGGTCGCTCACGGCGAACGCCTTGGTGCGCGCGCGGTCCTTGCGCAGCTCGCCGCGCAGCGTGTCGAGCACGGCACGCTTGTTGGACTCCGACTCCATGTCGATGAAGTCCACCACGATGATGCCGCCGATATCGCGCAGGCGCAGCTGGCGGGGCACCTCGACCGCGGCTTCCATGTTGGTACGGAAGATCGTCTCTTCCTGGTTCTTCTTGCCCGTGAAGCGGCCCGTGTTGACGTCCACCGCGACCAGCGCCTCGGCGTGGTCGATGCAGATGTAGCCGCCCTTCTTGAGCCACACCTTGCGCTCGAACGTCTTCTCGATCTGCGGTTCGATGCCGAACGCATCGAAGATCGGATCCTTGCCCTGATAGTGCTTGACCCGGTCCGCCAGTTCGGGGCTCACGGCCTTCAGGTAGGACTGGATCTCGCTGAACGAGTCGTGGTCGTCGATGAACACCTCTTCCACGTCCTCGGTGAACAGGTCGCGGATGAGGCTCGCGGCCATCTCGAGCTCGCGATGGATCAGCGACGGTGCGCGCGAGCCGCTCGACTTCTTCTCGATCTTCTGCCACAGGCGCGACAGGTGCTTGATGTCGGCCGCGTACTCGGCATCGCCCTTGCCCTCGCCCACCGTGCGCGCGATGACGCCCACGCCCTTGGGCTTCAAGTCGCTGATGATCGCTTTGATGCGCTGGCGTTCGGAGCGCTCCTCGATGCGGCGCGACACGCCGATGTGCTCCACGCCGGGCATGAGCACGCAGAACCGGCCCGGCAGGCTGACCTGCTGGGTGACGCGCGGCCCCTTGGTGCCAATGGACTCCTTGGTGATCTGGACCAGGATCTCCTG
>JBEBGT010000109.1:0-8691 GCA_040081365.1 Candidatus Eiseniibacteriota bacterium
GCAGGCTGGTGTCGAGCGTGACCGAGGCGAGGCTGCCCGACGGCACCGTGTTCATGGCGGTGAACGTGCCGCCGATGAACGCGTGCGCGCCATCGGTGACGATCGAGCGCACGGTGCCGTTCGAGTTCGGGTTCCAGAGCGTGACCGCGCCAAGGACCGGGTCGACCGCAGCCACACGGTTGCGGGTCGCCGCCCCGACGGTCGTCATGACGCCGCCCAGGTAGACGACGCCCGAAGCGGGCTGGATCGAGAACACCGTGCCGTTCGCGTTCGGGTCCCACGTCAGGGCGGAGCCGGTGTTGCGGTCCACGGCCGCCGCGCGATTGCGGAGCTGGCCGCCGATGCTCGTGAACGTGCCGCCGGCGTAGATGCGATCGCACGCCGCGACGAGCACGCGCACCTGGCCGTTCGGCGAGGGTGACCACGCGGTCACGGCGCCGGTTGCCGTATCGGCGGCCGCCGCGAAACTGCGGGCCTGGCCGCCGAACGTGAGGAAGTTGCCGCCCACGTACAGCGTGCCGGCATTCGCCTCGAGTGCGAACACCTGGCCGTCGGCGTCGGCCGACCACGGCGTGGCGAGCCCGGTGGTCGCATCGACCGCACCCAGGTTCGCGTGCAACTGGCCGCCGAGGCTCGTGAACAGCCCGCCGACGAATACGTTGTTGCCTGCGAGGGCGAGCGCCGAGACCTGACCGTTCACACTCGGGACCCACGGCAGTGCCGCGCCGGTGACGGGGTCGAGGGCGGCGAGATTCGTGCGCGCCAGACCGCCGGCCTGCGTGAACGTGCCGCCCACGTAGATGCGGTCCGGAGCGGCGAGCAGCGTCTGGATCACGTTGTCCGCGTTCGGGGCCCACGCCGTGACCACGCCCGTGCGGGTGTGGAAGGCGGCCAGGTTGCTGCGCGCCACGCCGCCGATACCGCTGAACGAGCCGCCGGCGAACACCTCGAGATTCGGGCCCACGGCAAGTGCCGAAAGCGTACCGAATGCGCTCGGGTTCCACGGGGTCGCGAGGCCCGTGGCTGCGCTCAGGGCCGCGACGCGACTGCGGCTCTGACCGCCGATCGTGAGGAAGTCGCCGCCGGCGTACACGATGCCACCCGAGAGCGCGAGCGCCTGGACGATGTTGTTGGCGTTCGGGTTCCACGGGGTGGCCAGGCCAGCGCTGTTGTCGAGGGCGGCGATGCGATTGCGCGTGGCGCCGCCGATGATCGTGAACTGGCCGCCGACGTAGACCGTCGTGCCATCGGTCGCGATCGCGAACACCGAGTTGTTGCTGCCCGAGTTCCATGAGGTGACGGCACCGGCCGCGCCTTCGATCTGCGCGACGCGGTTGCGCGTCACGCCGTCCATGAACGTGAACTGGCCACCCGCGTAGACCACGTCGAGCGTCGCGTCGTAGGCCAGCGCGAACACGGAGTTGTTCGCATTCGGGTTCCACGCCGCCAGCGTGGCGCCAGTCGTCCAGTCGAGTGCCGCGATGCGGTTGCGGGCGGCACCGCCGATGGTGAGGAACTGGCCGCCCACGTAGAGCATGGTGGGGCTCGCCGCGAGCGCGCGCACCGAGGCGTCGGCTCCCGGGTTCCACGGCAGCACCGCGCCGGTGGTGGCATCGAGGGCACCGATGCGGTTGCGGGTGAGCCCGCCGAGGGTGAGGAAGTCGCCGCCCACGTACAGGATGCCGGCGCGCAGCACCATGGTGCGCACGCTGGTCGAGGCGTTGGGGTCCCAAGCCGCGATCGAGCGATCCGCGAGCACGTGGGCGAGGTTGTTGCGGGCGAAGGCCCCGACCTGGGTGAACTGGCCGCCGATGAACCAGCCGCCGCTGCCGTCCGGGATCGCGGTGAACACCGTGCCGTTCACGCGCGGGAAGTTGGCGGCCGGGCTGGCGGTGATCGAGTCGACCGGCACGCCCGAGCCGGTGACCGGCCCGACGAACGAGAAGCTCCCGCCCACGTAGAGCGTGCTGTCGCGCAGGGCCTGGCAGGTGATCTGGCCGTTCGTGATGTAGAAGTCGGGAGCGACCGTCTGGGCATGCACCGGTGCGGCCACGATCGTGACCACCAGGGTCAGGAGCGCGAGCAGGTGTTCGGCCGGTGACGCGACACGACGGCCCCTGCGCTCCGTCGCGGCGGAACGAGGGTCGAGGGTGTCGCACCATCCACGCCCGGGGAGTCTGGGGAGACGGGTCGGAGAGTGCATGTCGGGAGAGAGAGGGGAGAGTCGACGTGCTGCTCGGCTACCATTGTAGGAGTGCGCCCGTGCCCGGCCCAACGATAATCCGCACCGTGGGGGCGGATGCGGGCAGGAATCGTGCATGTCGGGCGGTTCCAATGCACATTGCATGCGTCACACCGAACAACGATCACCGCTGCTGATCCTGACCGCTGGGTGCCGCCCGGATCGGCCCGGGTGTCGTGCCGGGCTTCCCGGGTTGCGAGCGTCGTGTATGCTGCGCCGCCGAGCGCGGTCCGCCCACCCTTCGGGCGGCCCTGTTCGGCCGGCTCCAGCCCCGCGGTGGGCCGCCGGCGGCGCACCCGGTGAAGTGGCCGCCGAGCGGTGAGGCTCGCCGGACAGCTGTCGTGGGCGACCCCGAGAACCTCCGATGAACCCCGAGTAACCCGGAAAGCAGGTGGGTGGACGTGGACCATCCGGTGTCGAACCTGATCGAAACCGACGGCTTCGTGATCGCGAGTGCGACCGATGTGGGCCGCCGGCGCACGGGCAACGAGGACTCGCATGCGCTGTGGGTGGCCGATGACCCCCAGGTGCGCGCGGACCGTGGCCTGCTGTGCGTGGTGTGCGACGGCATGGGTGGAGCGAACGCGGGCGAGGTGGCCAGTCAGTTGTCCGTCGCCACCGTGGTCGAGAGCGTGAGCGCCAATCGCACCGCCGATCCGGCCACGGCCCTGCGCGACGCGGTGGAGCTCGCGAACCAGCGCGTGCACACGCAGGCGTCCACGAACCCCGACCAGCGCGGCATGGGGACCACGTGCACGGCCATGCTGCTGCGCGGCACCGAGGTGTGGATCGGGCATGTGGGCGACAGCCGGGCTTACCTGGTGCGTGGTGGCCGGGCGCGGCCGCTCACGCGCGATCACTCGCTCGTCGCCGAACTCGTCGACAAGGGTCACCTGACGCCCGAGGAAGCCAAGCACGACCCGCGACGCAATGTCGTCACGCGCAGTGTGGGTGCGCTCGAGCACGTCGAGGTTGATGCCGAACTCGCGTTCGACGGCAGCGAGCCGGGCGATGTGTTCGTGCTGTGCAGCGATGGTCTGCACGGATTGGTCACCGACGCCGAGATCGCGCAGCTCGCCTCGGAGTCCGCACCGTCGGACGCCTGTGCCGCGCTCATCGACCTCGCCAACGAGCGCGGCGGCCCCGACAACATCACCGTGTTCGTCGTACGCCGCTCCGCGGGCGGCGCCGGTTCGGCCCGTGTCGCCGCGAGCCCGGCCGTCGCGGCCAGCGCCGATGCCGCACCCGCACGCCGCTCGCCGCCACCCATCGGTCTGCTGGGTGTGGTGGCTGGCGCCCTGTTGCTCATCGTGGCCGTGGTCGGGCTCGTGCTGTTCGGCCAGTTGAAGTCCAGGCCCGCGATCCCCGAGCCGGTCGCCGCGACCGCGGAACCCGTGCGGCCGGTGCGCGAGTCCGCACCGGTGAGCGCACCCGAGAGCACGTTGGATTCGCGCGCCTCCCAGCCGGCCACGGACGCGACACCGGGTGTTGCGCCGACCGCGCCCAGGTCCGTACCGGTCACCGTCCCGGACCCGGGTACGCGTGCCGCTGCGACACCGAGCCCCGCGGCGGCGGCACCGGCACCGGTGAGCGCGGCCGCCGCCGGCAAGCCGGGCACCGTGCGCCTCACCACCCGGCCGTTCCAGCCCTGCACCTTCTATATCGACGGCGAGTTCGACGTGCCCGACGTGGGCTTCCTCGTGAAGTCCCTGCCCCCCGGCGACCATGTGGTGCGCGTCGAGGGCAGCGCGGGCGGCGCCGTGGACGTGCCGGTGCGCGTCGAGAGCGGCGGGCGCTACTCGCTCGTGGCCGAACTGCCGTTCGAGGGCGCGCTCGGCAACATCGAGATCGCGCTCACCGGCATGGGCAAGGCCCAGGTGCTGGTGGACGGCGCACAGTACCCCGAGGATGCTCCGTGTACGGTGCGCGGGCTCACGCCCGGTGCTCACTCGATCAAGGTCCGGCGTGCACGCGGTGCCGCGCTCGAGGGTCCGGGTGAAGTGGTGGTGGCGGCGGGCGGCACGGTGCGCGCGGAGTATCGCGGCAGCGTGGGGCGCTAGGCGATCCCGTGGCGGAGACCCTGCCGCGCGATTTCGGTCCGTACGTCCTCCAGCGGCTGATCAGCGACGAGGGCGGACAGGGCAAGGTCTACCTGGCGACCCACAAGTCGCTCGGGCGCGTCGCGGTCATCAAGCTGTTGCGCCAGCACCTCGCCGAGCACCCGAGCTTCGTGGAGCGCTTCGCGGCCGAGGCCGCGCAGCTGGCCAAGATGGACCACGCGAACATCGTCCGCGTGCGCCAGTCGGGCCCGCTCGAGGAGCAGTTCTTCATCGAGATGGAGTACGTGGAGGGTTGGGACCTGAGCGCGTGGCTCAAGGCCCAGGGGGCGGTGCCCTACGAGGTCGTGGTGGCCATGCTGCAGCGCATCGCCGCCGGGCTCGAGCACGCGCACGCCCGCTTCGTGATCCATCGCGACGTGAAGCCCGGCAACATCATCCTCACGCCGGGCGGTGAGGTGAAGGTGCTGGACTTCGGGCTCGCGCGCGAGATGGACGCGAGCGGTTCGAGCACGCCCGGCACGCTCGTGGGCACGGTCGCGTACATGTCGCCTGAACAGGTCGACGGCGTCGAGGCCACCGAGTCGTTCGACATCTACGCGCTCGGCGTGGTCGCCTATCAACTGCTGGCCGGCCGCCTGCCATTCGAGGGCGGGCTCGCCACGGTGTGCATGAAGATCCGCAGCGAGCCGCCGCCGCCGCTGCAGAAGGCCTGCCCGGAGGCCCCGCCTGAACTGGTGAAACTGGTGGCCCGGCTCATGGCCAAGCAATCCGCGGATCGTCCGGCCGAGATGCGCGACGTCGAGGCCGAGTTGCGCGCGCTCGCGCTCACGTTGGGCCTGCGCGCGAGTGATGACCTGTTGGCCCGCTACGTGGCCGACCCGGCTGCCGTGGTGCGCGAACTCGCACAACGCCGCCGCGCGCGGGTGCTGCGCGCGCGCATGCCCGCCCTGGTGGCCGTCGCGGTCGTGCTGGTGGCGGTGGTGGCCGCGGCGGTGATGTACCTGCGCATGCAGGAGCCCGCTTCGGTTGCGGCCGCGTTGGGCGCGGACTCCGCGGCCGTGCCCGCTGTGACGGAAGTCCTGGCGGCACCCGAGACACTGTCCCAGCTGCCGGCGCAGGCCGATGCCGCGGACTCGATCGCCGCGGCTGCCGCCGCGCCGCGCACGGTGACCGACGCCGCCGTGCCGCTGGAGGAGGAGCCGGTGGTACCGGCGCCCGTGACGCCGCCCGCGCCGAGCGGTACGCTCGCTGCCGCTCCGGTGGCTCCGGAAACCGAGACGGACTCGCCGGATTCGTTACTGGTGGAGGTCGAAGTGCAACCCGCGAGCGACGTGTACCTGGACGGCACGCTCGTCGCGAGTGGCGTGACGTCGTTCCGCAAGCGCATGCTGCGCCGGACGTGGCAGGTGCGCGTGGACGGTGGCGCGTACGGGGTGCGCGAACAGAAGAAGAAGCCCCGCGCGGGCGACCGCCGGCTGGCGTTCTCGTTCAAGTTGTCCGCGGGCGTGGGTGGAGTACACGTGTCAGGGCCGCGCAACGGGCTCGACATCTACATCGATGGCGTCTACCAGCACGCGGTCACGCCGGCGCCGGTGCGGCCGGTCCCGGTCGGGACGCACACGATCGATGTGCGGGACCGGCGGACGGGTACGGTAGTGGCATCGCGGCAGGTGGTGGTGAAGCAGGACTCGAACAACCTCGAGGTCGATCTCTCCGTCGGTCACTGAGGCACGGCCGGCCCGACAGCAGCTCTCTCCCTCAATACCGCGTTCACACGCGGGGGCGGAATCGCACTCGACATGGCAGACCTCACCCAGATCGGTCACTACCTGATCAAGGAACTGCTCCGGCAGGGCCGCTCCGCGGATTCGTACATGGGCGAGAACGCCACGATCCGCTCGCAGAAGGTGCTGTTGCGGGTGCTGCACCCCGAGACGTCCAAGGACCCCGCGCTGGTGCGCGAGTTCATGGACGAGGTGCGCACGGCTGCCAAGCTGGACCACAACTGCATCGCCTCCGTGCTCGATCTCAAGGATGACGGCGAGCGCGTCTATGCGGTACTCGAGTACATCGACGGCATGGACCTCGCCGACCTGGTGGCGCGCCACGGTCCGCCGCCGCCCGAAGTCGCGGTCGCGATCATGCACGAGGTGTGCAGCGCGCTCGAGCACGCGCACGGCAAGAGCGTGCTCCACCGCCACCTGCGTCCGCGCCACATCAAGCTCACACCCGAAGGCGGCGTGAAGGTGCTGGGCTTCGGGCTGTCCGAGCACGGCAATCTCATGCAGTCGGTGGTCATGCCCGATGCCATGCGGGACGAGTTGTACCGGCCTGCCGAGCAGGTGCGCGAGCAGGCCGAGGATGCCCGCACCGACCTCTACATGCTGGCTGTGGTCATCTACGAGCTACTCACGCTGCGCCTGCCGTTCGAATCGTTCGTGGGCCCCGCCAGCACCGGTCCGGGCCGCAAGCCGGCCCCCGTGCACGCGCTCAATCCGCTCGTGCCCACCAGCTTCTCGCGCCTGCTCGAGCGCCTGCTGAGCGAACGCCGCGAGGACCGGCCCGCGGATGCGGGCTCGGTGCGTCGCGCGCTGGATGACCTGTTGGACGCCTACCGCGTCATGCATTCCACCGACGTGCTGCGCGGCTTCCTGGGCAATCCCGTGGGCTACGTCGAGCGCGCCCGGCCGGTGGCGCTCGCGAGCCTGCTGCGCGATGCCGAGTCGCTGGCGAAGGGCGGCGAGGCCGACCGTCGCGCCGCCCTCGAGGAACTCGAGCGCTTGCTGGCCGAGGACCCGCGCAACAACGCCGCGCAATCGCTGGTGCGCCGCCTGCGCCCGGGTTCGTCGGATCCCGGACCGGTGCCGCCGGCCACCGCCGCGCCCACCGCCGCCGCGCCCGCCGCCGCTTCGCCCACCGCGGCGGTACCTCCGGCCGAGTCGTACGATCCCAACAAGACCGTCATCATGGTGCCCGGCGAGAAGCCCCCGGTCGCACCGCCACGGCCGGCCATGAGCGCGCCGCCGCCTCCAGCTCCACCGCCCCCGTCAGCTCCGAGCACGCCCGCGGCGCTCGATCGCACGCTGCCGCCCATGCCGCCGGCGCCGCCGCCGCCGCCCAAGGCCGCGCCGCCGCGGCCCGCGCCGGCCGCCACCGCGAGCGGTCCCAACCTGGGCCCGATCCTCATCGCGGGGATCGCGGTGATCGTGGTGCTCGTCATCGCCGTGGTGTTGTTGGTCGTCAAGCCGTGGGAGTCGAAGCCGGTGGCGAGCACCGAACCCGCGGCACCCGCGGCCGGTGTTCCCACCGACAGCCTGTCGTTGCGCGTGGAGACCACGCCGAGCGGTGCCATGGTGCTGTTGCCCGGCAGCGGGCAGGCACGCCCTTCGCCGGCGGAGTTCACCGGCCTACCCGCGGGCGACACCCGCGTGCGGGTCACGCTCGCGGGTTACCAGACCTGCGACACCATCCTGCCGCTCGCGCCGGGGGCGCCGGCACTGCGGCTGGCGCTGACCAAGGCCGCGGCCCTGGGCTGCACGCTGTTCGTGGCGGTGCATCCGGGAGCCAGTCAGGTCGTCATCGATGGCCTGCCCGCGACGCCGGTGGATTCGGCCTCGTGGTACATGCCGGTGGCGCCGGGCACGCACAGTGTCGATGTGAACGCACCGGGGTACGAGCGCTGGAATCGCGTGAAGGGCGCCCGCGTGGTCGCGGGTGCGAACGCGCGCCTGAACGTGAGCCTCGTGCCGCTGCCGGCCACGCCGGCGGCGTCCACGAGCGCACCGGTCGCGGCGACGAGTGGCGACAAGCCGTGGCTGGTGCCGGGTGGCGTGAAGGTGACGATCGAGTCGGTACCCGAGGCCACGTTGTTCGTGGACGGTGTCCAGTACCCGACGCTCGTGAAGAGCACCGACCTGTCGGTCGCACCGGGCGAGCACCGTTTCCGCTTCGTGCATGCGGACTACGTCGAGGCGGTGAAGACCAAGAAGGTGAAGGATGGTCAGAAGGGCGTGAAGCTTCGCCAGGACTTCACCGTGGGTTCGGGCATCCTGTCGATCTACGCCAAGGCCGGGCTCAAGGTGTACGTGCGCGACAAGTTCGAGGGCTATCCGAACCTGGTGGTGCGCGAGGTGAAGCCGGGCCGTTGCGTGGTCGAGATCCGTGACAAGGATGGCGTGAAGGTACTGGGCTCCAAGGAAGTCATGGTGCAGAACTCCTCGGTGCCGGTCGAAGTGCGCTTCTGATGCGAGCGCCGGGCCCCATCGCTCGCGGCGGGGCCTGCTTCACACCCGCCGGCGGTGCCGCCGCGGGCCGTGCGGCTGGCCGAGCGCGCCGCACGGTGCTAGCTTGCGGCGCATCATGACCCCACGAACCCGGCCGCGCGTGTTC
>JBEBGT010000110.1:0-8682 GCA_040081365.1 Candidatus Eiseniibacteriota bacterium
TAGGTCACCAGCCATGTGGTGTAGAACAGGATGCAATCGAGCATGGTCGGGAAGGTTCGGACGAACGTGTCCCAGCCCGCGCTCAGGTCGATTGCCCATGCGAACAGCCATGTGGAAACGATCGCCACCGTCGATGCTATCAGCGCGGTCAGTAGCGTGGCGCGGGGGCCGTGCACGCCACGACGTCTCATGATCCAGTGGACCGCGATGCTGCCCGGGAGGTAGTACCCGATGCTGAAGATGGCCCGGATGGCTGCCCCGATCGGGATGATCTCGAGCACGTCCAATAGTGTCCGGGGCGGACTTGACTGCGACAGCCAGTCCGGCAACCAGCGTGGCAGGACCACCACCAACTGGATTGCCACGGTCAGTGCGGTGGCGACCATCGCACGGCGGTCGCGGTCCGAGATCGGGGACAGGCGCATGAGTTCTGTATCGGCAACCGGAGCTGGCTGGTATATGGATTCCCTGATCCTATTCTGCCCAACGACCATAGGGGCGGGGGCCACTCCGCGAGTGGCCCCCGCGCTGAGGACGACGAGCACCGTGGCGCCATTCCGAAGTAGGATGCGGGCATGAGACACATCGGGATCCTCGCGCACTCGGCCGACGGCGCCGCGCTCTGCTTCCTGGAGATGATCCGGGAGGGCGCGCGCCGGTTGGGCGCGCACCAGCACCCGGAGATCACGCTGTCCATCCTGCCGATGGGCGACGTGCTCCAGGCGTACGCGCGCGGCGACCTCGCGGCGGTGAACGCCCATCTCCAGCGCACGTGTGCCCGGTTGGCGGCTGCGGGTTGCGACTTCTATGTGTGCCCTGACAACACCGCGCACATCGCGATCGACGCGGCAAGCAAGCCGTACGCGATCCCGGGGCTTCACATCGCCGACATCGTGGCGCAACAAGCCCGGCAGGACGGCCACACGCGCGTGGCGCTGCTCGGCACGCGCTGGACCATGGAAGGGCCCGCCTACCCGGCGGCGTTCGCGCGTGCGGGAGTCGGACTGGAATCCCCGGAACCGGCCGAGCGCGCGCTCATCGACCGGGTCATCTTCGACGAGTTGTGCCAGGGCGTGATCCGGGAATCGTCACGTGCGGAGTACATCGCCATCATCGAGCGCATGGCGCGTGCCGGCTGTGATGCCGTGGCGCTGTCGTGCACGGAGATCCCGCTGCTCGTGACCCCGGATGTCTCGCCGTTGCCCGTTCTGGATTCCACCCGGCTGCTGGCCCGCGCCGCGGTGCAGGAGGCCCTGAGATGAGTCGTGAGGAGAGCCCGGCCGATCGTTCACGGGAATCGAGCCGCGTCCGCGGCGCATCCGCGAGCAAGGCGCCGCGTTCGGGGCGCCCCGCACCACACGCGGGCGTCCACGCTCGCATCGGCCTGTCCGACGTGCATGGCGTGGGCGTGCGCGCCATTCGCGACATCCCGCGCGGTGCGCTCGTGTTCCAGGGCGAGGACGAACGCGTGGTATGGATGTCGCGCGCGGCGGTGAAGCGGCTACCGAAGGCGTTCCGCAGCCTGTACGAGGACTTCGGCATGGTGGCGGGCGACAAGATCGGCGTGCCCGTGAATCTCAATCGGCTGTCGGTGGGATGGTACGTGAACCATTCCGAACAGCCGAACGTGGAAGCGGGCGAGGACGGCCGCTTCCGCGCACTGCGGCGCATCCGCAGTGGCGAAGAGCTGTTCGCCGACTACCGCACGTTCGTGGACGAGCCGTTGCCGTTCCGGCCGCAGCGCCGGCGCAAGGCTCGCTGACCGATCGGTGAGCGCCTCGCCCGCTTCGATGAGCGTCCCGGCCGAGTGGCTGTGGGGCTGGGATCCCACGCCGGGCATCGTCTCGGTGTGGGCCGAGGCCAGTGGCCATGCGCAGGTGTGGCGGCGGCTGCCCGAGTCCGGTGCGCTGGTGCATGAGCCGGTGCGGTTCCGGCCGTGGTTGTTGCTCGACCGGCTCGACGACCTGCGCGCCGTGGGCGCGGAACTCGCGCCCGACGGCGATGCGCGCGGCGCGATCACGTACCGCGAGCTCGAGGGCCCCGGGGCGTTGCGGTTCCATGTGAGTGGGCCCGATGGCCGTGCCCTGACGCGCGCCGTGCTGGATGGCGCATCGCGCCGGCTGGGCCGTCGCGTGGGCACGCTGCGCGACCTGGGCCCGGCGTGCGTGTTGGCACTGTCGCCCGAAGAGCAGTACCTGGTGGCGAGCGGGCGCACGTACTTCCGTGACCTGGCGTTCGACCAGCTGCACCGACTGCAGTTCGATCTCGAGACCACGGGGCTGGATCCCGCGCGACATCGCATGTTCATGGTGGCGGTGCGGCACCCGGACGGTCGCGAGGAAGTGCTCGAGGCCGCCGGCAGCGACGACGCGGCCGAGGCCGATCTCATCCGGCGCCTGGTGGCCAGTGTGACGGCGTCGGACCCCGACGTGATCGAGAACCACAACCTGCTGGGATTCGACCTGCCGTTCCTGGTGACGCGCGCACGTATGCTGCGCGTGCCGCTCGGGCTGGGCCGCCTGCCGCAGTTGGGCGTGCGCGAGCGCGCGTCGCGGCGCGAACAGGTGCGGCACGTGCTGCCGGGCCGCGAGTGCATCGACACACTCGATGCCGTGCGCCGCTACGACTTCGCCGTGCGCGAACTGCCGGGGCATGGCCTGAAGGCGGTGGCGCGTCACTTCGGCATCGCGGCCGCCGACCGTGAACTGGTGCCGGGCGATCAGGTGTACGCCACATGGCGTCGCGACCCCGAGCGCGTGCGGCGTTACGCCACGGCCGACGTGGTCGAGGTCGCGGCACTCGCGCGACTGCTGGGTGGTGCGGCCTATGCGCTGGCACAGTTGGCACCGCGCCGCTACGAACGGCTGGCGGACGCCGGCGCGGCGACCGGCGTGATCGACCCCATGCTGGTGCGCGCCTACCTCCGCGCCGGGCACGCGCTGCCCGTGCACGAGCCGGGTGACGGCACCGTGCACAGCGGTGCGGCGTTGCACTTGTTCGCCACCGGTGTGGCCGAGCGCGTGGTGAAGGCCGACGTGGCGAGCCTGTACCCGTCGCTCATGCGCACGCATCGCATCGGGCCGCGGCGCGACCGCCTGGGCGCGATGCTCGCGATGGTCGATGGCCTGGTCGGGCGCCGGCTCGCCGCCAAGGAGGCGGCCAAGGGCGCGGCACCCGGGTCCACCGAGCGCTTCACGCACGAGGCCATGTCGGCGGCGATGAAGCTGGTGGTCAACACGGCTTACGGTTATCTGGCCGCGGGCGGACTCACGCGCTTCGCCGACGTGCACGCGGCCAACGAGGTCACGCGGCGCGGGCGCGAGACGCTGGACCTGCTGTGCCGCGAGTTGCACGCGCGCGGCGTGACGCGACTGGAGGCCGACACCGACGGCGTGTACTTCGCGGTGCCGGCGCATTGGAGTGAGGCCGACGAGCGCCGCGTGGTGAGCGAAGTGGGAGCACTGCTGCCGCCACTCGTGCAGCTCGAGTTCGAAGGGCGCTACGCGGCCATGCTGTCGCACGAGCCCAAGAACTACGCGCTGCTCGGCTACGACGGCAAGATCGTGCTGCGCGGCGTGGCGTTTCGCTCGAGCCGCGCGGAGCCGTTTGCCGAAGCGTTCCTGCGCCGCGCGGTGGGCTGTCTGCTGGCCGCGGACGTGCCCGGCGTGCGCGCGGCGTACGTGGACACGGTCATGGCGTTGCGGCGCCGCGGCTACAGCACGTACGAGGTGTCGTCGCGCGTGCGACTCACCAAGAGCGCGGCGCAGTATGCGGCCACACGCAGCGAGCGGCGTGAGCACGCCTACGAAGCGCTGCTCGCCGCCGGGCGGCGCGACTGGCGGCGCGGCGAGCGCGTGCGCGTGTATCGGGCGGGGGATGGCTCGGCGGGGTTGGTGCACGAACGTCCGCCCGGCAGCGGCGGCCCGCCCGATGAGCGGCGCTACGACGTGGAGCACTACCTGCGCGTGCTCAAGGGGCAGTACGCCGCGCGGCTCGCGCGGGCATTCGAGCCGCACGATGCCGCCGCGTTGTTCGCCGATCCCGGTCAGGAATCGCTGTTCCCCGTGGCGTTCGAGCACATGCGCGCGGTGCTGCGCGAGTCCTGATCCGCATGGTGCGGGATGGAGCTTCGAATAGTGGCAAGTGGGGGTGGAGCCCGCGCACGCGTCATGTGGATTCCTGCTGCGTGTGGCCGCGCGGGAGCGTAGACTCCCGCCGTGCACTTGAAGTCGCTGGTCCGTGACTTCCCCCGGGTGAGTGGTGCGTGCCCCCACACGACGGCGGCCCCGGCATGCACGCGGCACGGGCTCGCATTGGCCGCCTGTGTCCTCGGCTTGCTGGCCCTGTGCTTCTGGTCCGTCGCCGCGCGCGCGTACCCGCTCCTCCCGGTGAACTCCGAACTGCATCCCACGTTCTCGGTGTTCCATGATCCCGATGGCGACGTGTCGGTGAAGGAGTTCGCGTTCTTCCGCAACGTGATCGTGCACCCCGAGACGCTCTCGACTCCCGACACGACCATCATCGTGGGTCGCGCGCGCGAGCTGTATCACCTCATGTACCAACGTAGCGGCGGGTTGCACATCAGCGAGCGCACGTTCGGGCATGCCTGGTCGCCGGACCTGCTGCACTGGTCGGTCGACACGCTGGCGTTCGCGGTCGACACCACGGCGTGGAACCGCCTGCACGTGTGGTCCCCGTCGCTCATCGAGGCCAACGGCCGCACGTACATGTTCTACACCGGCGTCGACCTCGCCGAGGACCAGCGCATCGGCTACGTGTCCACCGCACTGCTCGACACCTCGAACACCGTGTGGGACTCGCCACGCACCATGGTGTGGCAGGCGTCCGACACGCGCTGGGCCGTGCCCGACCCGCCGCTCTACAGCGGGCAGTCGCAGTTCCGTGACGCGTTCCTCATGCCGGATCCCGAGCACGCGGGCTGCCTGCTCATGTACTACGAGGCGCACGACTCCGTGAACACGCGGCTGGGCCGCGGCGGGCTCACCGTGGGCGTGGCGCGCAGCGACTCGGGCAGCGTCGATGTGTGGCACGACCTGGGCTACTTCGCGAGCACGCACCGTACGGTGACGCGCATCGCGCAACTGGAGAATCCACACCTGTTCTCGGTGAACGGCACCGGCACGGGCTGGCGCATGATGTTCACGAACGCCGGTTCGCCGCCCGGCGAGAACGGGCACACCACGATCCGGTTCCTGGACCTGGCCCCGGGCGCGAGCCCCGCCGACACGACCTCGAGCCACTGGAGCGCGCCGGTGATCCTGGAGCAGTTCCTGAACGGTGCGCCCACGTCGTTCGGTTGGAGCGGCAGCGAGGAGTTGCACGTGCCCGGCGCCGACCTGCTGGGCGGCTTCATGGCGTGGTCGCCGGGATCGTCCGGCGTGGCGTTCACGCGCGTGCTGTGGAACGGCGACAGGTTCACGCTCGGCGCTCCGGCGGTGACCAGTGTGGACGAGTACCGCTCCCCGGCTCGCGGACTGGAGCTCCGGCTGTCCGAGTCGCGGCCGGGCACCGGGCGCGTCGTGTTCGCCGTCGACTCGCCGCTCGCGCTGGACGCGCGGCTGGAGGTGTTCGACCCGCAGGGCCGGCGCATCGCCGTGCCATTCGCGGGCCGGCTGGCGCAGGGGGCGCAACGCCTGAGCTGGGATCTCACGAGCATGGATGGCCGGCGCGTGGCGAGCGGCGTCTACTTCGCGCGCCTGCGCTTCGCGGGCGGCAATCGCACATTGCAGGTGCCGGTGACCCGCTGAGCCGCGGCGGGTCGGGAGAGCGCGAACGCACGCATGCCATGTGGTGAAGGGCTTCACGGTCCACCGCGGAATCGCTTAGGGTGTCCGCATGCCCTATCAGGATCTCGTCGCCGGCCTGGCCGGTGCTGCGCTCGTCTTGATCATCGTCTGGGACGCGTTCGAGACCGTGCTCGTGCCGCGCCGGATCGGCCGTCGCGTGCGCCTGACGCGCTACTTCTACTTGGTCACCTGGCGCGTGTGGCACGCGCTCGCCGGGCGCGTCGGGCATGCGGTGCGGCGCGAGGGCCTGCTCGGGTTCTACGGGCCGCTGTCGCTCATCCTGCTGTTGCTGTGCTGGGCATCGGGACTCATCGTGGGCTTCGCGCTGCTGATGTTCGCGTCCGGCAGCCGCAGCGTGCACTCGGCCGCGGACTGCGGGCTCATCCTGTACATGAGCGGCGAAACGTTCTTCACGCTCGGCTACGGTGACTTCACGCCCGCCACCACGCTCGGCCGCGTGCTCGCGGTGTTCGAGGCCGGGCTCGGCTTCGGCTTCCTGGGCACCGTGGTGGGCTACCTGCCCACGCTGTACGGCGCGTTCGCGCAGCGCGAGATCGAGATCTCGCTCATGGACGCGCGCGCCGGCTCTCCGCCGACGGCGGCCGAGTTCCTGCGCCGGACCTCGCACTCGGGTGACCTCGACCTGGGCGACGACCTGCTGGCGGCGTGGGAGCGCTGGTCGGCGCAGTTGCTCGAGACTCACATCTCGTACCCGCAGCTCGCGTACTACCGCTCGCAGCATCGCAACCAGTCGTGGTTGTCGGCGCTCACCACGATCCTCGACACGACCTCACTCATCCTGGCCCGCGCAGGCGCCGAGGCGCGGCCGCAGGCGCAGCTCACGTTCGCCATGGCACGGCACGCGCTGGTCGACATCACGCAGATCTTCGTGCCGCGCTACCCGGGGCCTGGCCCGGAGCGGCTGACCGCTGAGCGACTGGCACTGCTGCGCGCACGGCTCGCCTCGACGCCCATGGAGCTGCCCGCGAGCGACGAGTTCACGCCGCGACTGGCCGAGCTGCGGCTCCAGTATGAGCCCTACGCGCAGGCGCTCGCGGAGTACCTGCGGTTCGAGCTGCCCGAGTGGGTGCACGAGCAGCCGCGTCGCGACAATTGGCAGGGCGGGCCCTGGGACCGGCTGTTGCGCGCACAGCATGCGCACGGCCACCGCAGCGACGAGCACTTCTAGAGGGGCGGGTGCGGGGCCGCAAGCGCGGGTGGTGTCGAAGAGCCGATCTGGCCCTGCGACATCGACGTCGGTGGCGATGCAACTCGCCAACCCGATGGGGGCGCGATCCACCGAACCCCCTCCATCTGGCCGATCGCAATGGGTTGCAACTGTGGGATTGACGGAGGAGCCAAGCCGGCCGATATTGTCCTTACCCAAGTCCTCAAGGGGTCTTGGCCCTAAATCCCCCGGCGAACGGCTAGCCCGAGCGCCGGGGTTTTCCTTTTGTGCCAGGAACGGGAGCCTTCTTGGTATGACAGGCGGTGAGGATCGAGCGCGCGTCTTCGTAGACGGCAACAACTTCTACCACGGCTGTGCGAAGTTGGGGCTACAGCCGCTTGGCCGTCTCAACTTCGCGAGGATCTCGCGGAAACTGGCCGGGCCACGAGTATGGGTGGGGACCACCTACTACGTGGGCGAGGTGAAACCAGTCGGCAACCTCACCTTGTCAGCCGATCAGAAGGCTGCACTTCAGTTCATCGCTGGCTGCGACCCCAGGATCACGGTGCGCCTCGGTCGCATCGAGTCGAGACCCGCCAAGAATCACGCGGCCATCGAGCTGAAGCGCTATCTGGCCTCGCTCTCAACGCGCCTCGATGTTGTCGTGTACCGGGAGCTGCAAGCCATCGCCGCAAAGCACACCGTGAGCAGCGTCATGGTCGAGAAGGGTGTCGATGTCCAGCTCCCGGTCGACATGGTGGTGAGCGCGGAGCGGGGCGAGTACGAGACGGCCTACCTGCTCTCTGCGGACAGCGATCTGGTGCCTGCCGTGCGGGCAGTACGCGAGACCGATCGGAAAGTCTTCGTGGCAAGTGCCCAGAGCGGAGTCCAGCTTGCTCAGGCCTGCGACACGTTCATTCCGCTCCGCGCTCCATGGTTCGAAGGCATGTTCGGGCTGTGACCTCCGAAACCCAGCTCACGCCTTCAGCTTCAGCACGCCATTCAGCCAGCGCACCAGCGGCAGCATCACCTGGTAGTCCGCCGCGAGCAGCGCCGGCAGCTTGCCGCTCGTGACCAGTGCGTCGGTGACGGGGCGGCCCACCACGTAGGACTGCAGCTTGAGCCACTCGGCCGCCGGGTGGTCCGGGGCGTAGCCGTGCGGCACACGCTTCAGGCTCGCCTCGGTGTCGAGCGCGCCGAAGCGCTTCTGGAACGGCTTGGCGTTCACGATGCGTGCGAACGACGTGGGGTCGTCGGCGATCGCGATGCGGAACTTCTTGAGTGCGGGTGCGGGCGGCATCCAGATGCCGCCGCCCATGAAGCAGGCGCCCGGCTCCAGGTGGAAGTAGAACCCCGCGCCGCCACCGTGCGCTTCGCGGCCCACCTTGGACGAGCCACCGGCATGGAAGAACCAGCACGCAGCGTGGGTCTTGTAAGGCGACTTGTCCTTGGAGAAGCGCACGTCGCGGTGGATACGGAACATGCTGCGCTTGGGCTCGCCCACGATCTCGGGCGCGAACTCGCGGAACTCGCGATCCAGGGCCAGCACGAGTGCCGCCATGGGCTCCTTCACGTGGCGCTCGTAGTCGTCGCGGTGCGCCTCGAACCAGGGCTTGGTGTTGTTGCGCTTCAAGCCGCGCAGGAACGTGAGCGAGGCTGCGGAGAAGAACGCCATCGGGTCCTCGCGGTCGCGAAGGGGGTGGAGTG
>JBEBGT010000111.1:0-8672 GCA_040081365.1 Candidatus Eiseniibacteriota bacterium
GTGATCGCGCTCGCGGGGCCTGGGTTCCTGCACGGCTACGAGAACGGCTATCCACCGCTGCTCTATGTGGCCAAGAACCTCACCGTGGACGTGTGGGGTGTGATCGGCTGCTTGGCGCTCGGGCTCGCCGCACTCCGGCTGCTCGCGCGCCGTGGGCGGCCTCCCGCGGAGGCCGCACTTCCGGCGGGCGCCGGTGCGGTGCTCTCGGCCGCGGTGCTCGCCGTCGTGCTCGAGCTGGTCTTGTTCCTGCGGCTGCCGCACGAGGCCGCCTACCTGATCCCCGCCGTGCCGTTCACGCTCTTGCTCGCGGCTCGAGCGCTTTCACGACGGGAGTACCGGATCCTGTGCGTGTGCATCCTCGTGTCCGCGTTCATCGCCAAGGTGAGCGAGCCCGGCAAGCTCAACTCGGTGCCAGCGGACGCAACCAGCCGGCGCGTGCGTCTCGGGGGCCGCGAACTCCAGGTGGACCTCCTGCGCGGGCCGCTGGTGGTGGCTCACCTGCGGCGCAGAACGGACCTGGACTATCTGGCTCGCGTGCGCGCGACAGCCCGGCGGCAGGAAGGCCGCTCGGTGATCGTGGCGGGCGAGTGGCTGCCCGCGCTGCGCGTCCTGGCGGGCGGTGTCCACGACGGCGCCGCGCGCTACGTGCATACGTTGACCGCGTCGCAGGCGGACTCACTTCGCCAGGAAGGCGTGGCGATCTTCGACGTGCCGGCGGCAGGGAGCGCCCCCGGGGAAACCGCGGACGGCGGCCTCCAGCTCCGCTCCGGAGCGCGGTAGCCCCCGCCGGCCGACGGCGTCCACGTTCGCGGCCCTCCGGTCCTGCCGGATCCGCGCCCGACACACTCAGGCGTTCAACGGTCGCCGCGCCGCAGCAACACGAGCGCGTATCCCATCGTGGTGCGGCCCCACTTCTCGTAGGCGCGTGCCCAGGTCTCGATGCGCTCGCGAAACGGCTTCGCGTCGGGGTCGTCCGGGTGGGCGTCGCACCAAGCGCGCACGTTGGCGTGGTAAGCGTGTTCGTAGGCGTCCCACTCCGCCGAAGTGCTCTCGTGGCAGGTTTCCACCTGCCAGCCGTATTCACGTGCGATCGCCAGCGTGGCGAGCAGCGAGTGCTGCTCGTCCTCGCGGCCGCCGAACGCCGCGAGGTAGTCCGCGTGCGGGGGCTGCTGCCAGTAGCCGGGCCCCATGAGGGCCCAGCCGCCGGGCGCGAGCAGGCGCTCCACGCCGCGCAGAGCGGCGCGCCAGTCGCCGAACGCGTGCAGGCTGCCGGTGCACAGGCCGAGCGTGAACGAGTGCGGCGCCACCAGGGCGTCCGCGAGCCGGGATTCGATGATCGCCGCCATGCCGGGGACCAGCCGCAGCGCGATGCGTTCGCGCGCGTCCTCGGCGAACTCCGGATTCGGCTCCACGCCCACGCCGGTGCCGCCCAGGCGTTCGAGCGCGCGCACCAGCAGCTCGCCCTTGCCGCAGCCCACGTCGAGGATGCGCGGCGCGCTCCCGGTGGCGGCATGGGCCGCGCCCGCGGGCCCGGCCACTCCAGCCGCCGCGAGCCGCTCGAGCAACGCCTCCACCGTGCTCGTGCTCACGGGCCCGAGCAGCGTGTGGTTGGCATGCGCGATGGTGGTGAAGCGATACGGGCCGGGCATGCTCGGCGTCACCGTGCGGCCCGGCCCGAAGCGTGCGGCATCACTCGCGTGTTCAGCTCTTGGACACCTTCTCGTTGGCCCGGCCGTGCTCGTGGTAGGCCTTCTTCAGGCGCTCCATGAGGTCACCGCGGCGGTCGTACAGCCGCTTGCGCGGCCGCGGCGCGTGCTTGGCGAGCGCGTAAGCGGTGAGCAACGGCAGCCCGATGGTGGAGTCGGTGTAGCAGATCACCGTGCCCGGCAACTGTTCGGGGTCGATCTTGCCCCAGCTCACGGCCTCGGCCGGCGTGGCGCCCGAGAGCCCGCCCGTGTCGGGGCGCGCGTCCGTCACGGCCAGGAAGTAGTCGTGGCCCTTCTCGGCGATGCCCAGCACTTCCTGGATCTGCGGCTCGGTCTGCAGCAGGAAGTTCTTGGGGCTGCCGCCGCCCAGGATCCACACGCCGCTCTTGCCGCCCGAGGCCTTGGCGTCCCACACGATGCCGGCGGTCTCGTTGACGTCGGCGTTGACGTCGATCAGCAGCTTGTTGCCCTCGAGCGCCTTGGCCGCCACGTTCATGCCGATGCTCGAATCCCCCGGCGAAGACGTGTACACCGGCACGCCGTACTCATAGGCCGCCGCGAGCAGCGAACGGTGCTTGAGCCCCAGCTTGTCTTCGCGCGCGCGCAGGTACTTGCCGCACAGATAGTGGAACTCGGCGCTGCTCATGGTGCGCTGGAACTCCGGCGCCGAGATGATCTCGCGGAAGAACGCGTCGGTGTCGAGCAACACTTTGTAATCGAAGAAGATGTCGTAGATTCGCACGACGCCCTCTTCGCGCAGTTCCACGTCGTCCACCTGGAACGTGCCCTGGTGCATGGCGAGCCCGAGACCGAAGTGCGCGTCGTGGTACAGGTTGGCACCCGTCGACACGACCCAGTCCACGAACCCGGCCTCGAGCAACGGGATCAACGCGCTCATCCCGAGCCCGGCCGGCGTGAGGGCGCCGGTCACCGACAGCGCCACGGTGACGTCGTCGTTCAGCATGCGCTCGGTGAGCAGCCGCGCACCCTCGCGCAGCCGTGCGGCGTTGTAGGCGAGGAACGACGACTCGATGAGTTCGGCCACGGTCTCGCGCCCGGTGATGGCGGGCGGATCGATGCGCGTGCCGCCGAGGTAGCGGTGCGACTTGCGGGCAGCGGTCATGGAAGCCTCACAGGCGGATGCGGTTGCACAGGGCCCTGCGACGGCCGGCCCCACGAAAGTGATGGATGTGCGAGCGAACGCGCAGCATAGCGCGCGTGCCGGGGCAGGTGAAGCGGCGGCAACGCGCGGGCTGTCCCCCGGCGTCGGACAGCATGAAGCCCCGGCGCTGAGGCGTGCCGGGGCTTCGTCGTGAGTGCAGCCGCCGGCGGATCAGCGCGGGCGGATCTCCTCGGTGACGGGATCGCCCACCGTGGGCCGGCGCCGTTCGCGGGCGAGCGCGGCACCGGCATCCACGACACCGGCACCGAAGTCGCTGTCTCCACCGAGAACCGGGCTCGCGGTGTATCCCAGGCGGTCCGTCATCTGGGTCAGGTTCCAGTCCGGGTGCAGCTCCGCGAGGAGCGCGCAGGTCCCCGCGACGAACGGCGCCGCCATGGACGTGCCACTCCACAGCCGGTAACCGCCACCGGGGAATGTGCTGCGCACGCCCACGCCGGGCGCGGACAGTGCGACGTTGTTGCCGAAGCTGCTGAACCCCGCGGGCGCCGCCTGCGCATCGACGGCCGCCACCGCGGCCACATGACTCGACTTGGCCGGGAACTCGACCGGGGTCTCGGCCCCCCAGTTGCCGGCCGATGCGATCACGATCACACCCAGTTCCTCGGCCTCACTGAGCGCATCGCTGAGTGCGTCGGATGTGCGCAGGCTGCCGAGACTCAGGTTGACGACCTTGGCGCCATGGGCAACCGCCCAGCGCACCCCGGTGGCGATATCGAACAGGCTGCCGCGGCCGTCGGAGTCGAGCACGCGCACCGCCAGCAGCTTCGCGCCGGGCGCGACCAGGTGGATGATGCCGGCCACGTGCGTGCCGTGTCCGAAGCCCTCGTCGATGAACGCATCCCCGTCGTGGTTGAGGCCATCGCGAACGTCGGAGGGGTCGTCGTCGCCATCGACGAGATCGATGCCACCCGCGTAGGCGTTGCGCAGGAGCGGATGGCGCCGGTCGATGCCGGAATCGAGGATCGCCACGGTGATGCCCGATCCATCCGCGATGTCGTGCGCCTGGCCCAGATGCAGCGCATCGGCCGCGGGCTGCTCGGCGAACGCCTCGGGCGTGCCGCTGCCATCGTCGAACGCGAAGCTCTGCTGGCGTGTCTCCGCGTTCTCGAGCCAGAAGTTCGGCTCGGCGCTCGCCACGCGCGGGTCGGAACTGAGCGCGGTCTGCAGGTCGAGCGGGGTCTGGCCCACCGCGGGCAGGAAGCTGGCCGACAGTTCGTCGGACTCGTACTCCAGCAGGGTGGCCTGGTGGTCGGCGGCGATCGCAGACGGATCCGCGCCGGCCATGAGCATCACCACCACCTCGCCCTCGATGTCGGTGCCGCCACGGCCGCCGGCCACCGGCCGTGCGCGGTCGTGCGCCGGGGCGACCGCTGTCGGCAGCGAACGGCCGCAGGAGGCGGTGAGTGTGATGACAAGTATCGCGAGCACCGACAGTAGCAATCGGCTCGACTGCTGTGAGGTCGTCGGCTGGATCATGTGGACCTCCGGCGCTTCACCGGGTGACTGCGGGGGGGAGGCGGGCGAATGCTCCGCTACCTCCACTATAGGTGAAGTTCAGTCACACGCGACAGGGCCGGTTGCGTTTACCAGCACAGGGCCACACAAGTCGGCAACCCCAAGCGCGCCAGTCGATAAGCACGATTCCGGCGACCCCTGCAACGACCCGTGCACGCTGCACGGAAAAGCCGAAGCCCGGAGCGCCGTGGGGCGCGTCCGGGCTTCGGGGGAAGGGGCTGTGGCGCCGATCAGCGCGGGCGGATGTCCTCGTCGACGCCAGGGACCGGGTTCAGCGCGAAGTCGGGAGCCAGGGCCGCGCCGACGTCCAGGGCGCCCTTGCCGAACTCGTTCTTGCTCGCCCCCGGCGGTACGGCCGTGATGTTGGCGGCGGTGTCCTCCAGCCGGATCTGCGTTTCGGCCAGCGACCAGTTGGGGTGCTTCTCGGCGAGAAGCGCCGCCGCACCGGCGACGAACGGAGCCGCCATCGACGTACCGCTCCACAGGCGATAGCCACCGCCAGGGAACGGGCTGCGCACCGCAACACCGGGCGCGGACAGCTCGATCTCGCTGCCGTAACTGCTGAACGAGGCGCCGGCATTGTTGTTGTCGAGGGCCGCGACACACAGGGTGTGCGTGGACTTGCCGGGGAAGTCGACCATGTTGTCCATGCCCCAGTTGCCGGCGGTCGAGGTGATCACGACGCCAGCGTTCTCGGCGTCCTCGAGGACATCCTGCAGCGCGTCCGAGCGCTCGGTTGCACCGAGGCTCAGGTTGATGACCTTCGCACCTTGTTCCACGGCCCAGCGCACACCCGCTGCGACATTCACGATGTCACCACGGCCGTCGGCGTCGAGCACGCGCACGATGAGCAGCTGCGCGTCGGGGGCGACCAGGTGGACGATGCCCGCGACGTGCGTGCCGTGGCCAAAGGCTTCGTCGACGCGGCCGTCGCGGTCGTTGTCCTGGTAGTCCTTCTGGTCGGCGGCGATGGCGTCGTTGTTGATGAAGTCCCAGCCGCCGATGATGCTGTGACGGAGCGCCGGGTGCATGAGATCCGCGCCGGTATCGATGATGGCGACCTTCACGCCCTTGCCCGTGGCGATCTCGTGCGCACGGCCGAGGTTCAGCTTGAGCGCGGCCGGCTGCTCCGAGAACGTGGCCGCACTGCCGAAGCCGTCGTCGAACGCGAAGCTCTGCTGGCGCGCCTCCGCCGGCTCCATCCACTTGTTGGGCTCGGCGGTGATCACGCGGCCGTCGAGCTGCAGCTGGGCCATGAGGTCGGCGGCCGTCTGGCCGGCCACCGGGCGCAACGACACGGTGCGTTCGCCCGCTTCGCTGGCCACGATGCTGGCACCGAACTCGGTCGCGAGTTCGGACACGCTCGCGCCAGGGGCGAACGTGATCACGACCTGATTCTCGAGGCCCTGGATGGCGAACGGGTCCGACACCCCGCGCGGCGTCACGGCTTCGGACGAAGCGGGCGCGGTCGGGAGCGAACGGCTGCACGACGTCGCGACGAGCGCGAACGAAGCCAGCGCGAGCATGTTGCGGATGTCGGAATGGATCGAGCGGTTGCGCATCAGCCAAGCCTCCTGTGTTGCAAGGAGTGTAGTGGAGGCGTACCTCTTTCGGACAGGTCCACTCCTGCTGATTCCGACGGAACCTGTTGAAAGTCAACGAGTTGTGCGCTGGCGAACGATGTTTCGCCGGACTGCGCCAGATGTCCGGCAACGGTGTCGTCATCGCCCGCGTCGAGTCGTTCGGCGCGCTCGGTCAGCAGGCGCGGCCCACCCAGCACGGCGAACGCGGCCCAGTCGATCGGATGCTCGCCGGCGGTGGCGCGTTCAGCCTGTGCGGCGGCCAGTGCGCGTGGCAGCGTGGCGCCCTCGGCGAGCCGGGCGTAGAGGTCGGACATGAGCCGCGCGGTGGCTTCGTCGTCGACATCCCACTGCGCGGCCACGACGGCGGATGCACCGGCCAGCAGGAACGCGCGCGCGAGCCCGAACCACTCCTCGCCCGGGCGCACCAGCGCACGCGCGGTGTGGCAGGCCGACAGCGTGACCCAGCGCGCCGACAGCGAGATGTCCGCCAGCTCGCCGGCCAGCAGCCAGCGATCGGCCAGCCGGAGCCCCGAAGCCTCGGGTGCATCGGCGCGCCAGCCGCCATGGCCGGCGAAATGGATCCAGTCGGCGGTGGGAGCCAGCTCCAGGAAGCGCTCGGCGGTCGCCTCCGGGCCCGACAGAACGGTGGCGTTCGGGAACGCGGCCAGCACGGCGGCGGTCTCACCGTGCACGGCGTCGAGTTCGCCGGCATCCACCGCCACCACGAGCGGGGCGGTGGGGGCCGACGTGCGCGGCGACTTGGCGAGGCCCAGCCGCAGGCCCGGCACGACCACGGACTCACCAGCCTGGCAGAGCAAGCGGCCGTCGGGCAGCGGCATGGCCGCCCACGGCATGCGCGCCAGCGAACCGGCGGGTGCGAACGCGAACGAGTTGGGCGTGGTGCGCAGCAGCGGCCAGAGCACCAGCGACGCCACCTCTTCGCACTGGGCCAGCAACTCGGGGTCGAAGAGGCGTTGGCCCGAGGGCGTGAACGCCGCGCTGCGCAGCGAGAACAGCACGCCGCCCACCAGCGCGGCCAGGCGTTCCTCGCCCACCAGGCGGGGCCGCGCGCGCAGGCCGTCGCGGCGCACGGTGATCGCGCCCAGCGTGCCGTCGTGCACGAACCAGTCGAACAGCGTGGCGTCGGTGGGCAGCGAACGCGCCACTTCGATCGCACTGATCTCGCGCGGTGCCCGCGCCGACAGGGCCGAGCGCAGCGCTGGTTCCATGGTGGCCGAAGCCGGTTCGTCACCGCGGCTGCGGCCTTCCTTGCCATGCGAGCGATCGCGCGCCACGCGCGACGCGGTCCAGCGGCGCACCGACGCCGGCAGCGTGCCGCGTGCACGGCGCGACTGCGCCGGGTCCACCAGTGCGCGGCCACGGCCGGCCTCGAGCGCTTCGAGCGCTTCGGCGATGCGGCCTTCGGAGATCTCGAGCAGGGCGAGTTCCTGATGCGGCCAGCCCCATTCGCCCCAGAACGTGGCGCGCCACTCTTCATCGAGGATGCGTGCGGCCAGTCGTTCGGATTCGTCGGCGGCCTTCTGCAGCAGCTTGCGCGCCTCGGCCGCCTCGCCGCGCGCCTGCGCGAGCGCCGCACCGGCGGCGAGCGCCAGGTGGCGGAGTCGCGCCGAGCGCTTGGCCGACGGCACGCGGGCCAGCGAGCGCAGCCGCGCAGCGGCCGTGCGGGGCGAGCCACACGCGATCAACGCGCGCACTTCGATGGCGGCTGCACAGGCGTCGCGTTCGCGATCGCCGGCTGCCGCGAACCGCCGCCGTGCCGCCGCCATAAGCGCGGCCGCGGCGCGCGTGTTGCCTTCGCGCGACCACAGCGTGGCGAGTCCCAGCAGTGCTTCGCCGATCCACACCTGATTGCCTTCGGCATCGAACGTGGCCAGCGCGCGCTCGATCGCCGAGCGGGCAGCGTCCGGCTGCCCCAGGCGGTACGCTGCGAGGGCTCCGAAAAGCTCGGCCTTGGCGGTCTCGTAGCGCAGCCCCAGGCGGCCGCAGCTCACGACGGCCTCGCGCGCTTCCTTCATGGCGTCTTCGTGCGCGCCCAGGCGCAGCAGGATCTCGGCGCGGTCCAGACGGGCCAGTGCGGCCAGCGACGGATAGCCGCGCTCCTCGGCGGCATCGCGCACGTGCGCGAGCCCGGCCAGTGCCTGCTCGTGGCGCAGCTCGAGGAAGTCGAGGTAGGCGAGGTTGTACTCCGCCGACAGGGCCTCGTTGTGATTCGACGCGGCCTGCTGGGCCGTGAGCGCCGACGTGTAGTGCTTGCGCGCCTCGTCGCAGCGGCCGAGCAACGACAGGCAGTTGCCGACGTTGGTGCCGATCATGAGCGCACTGGCCTTGTCGCCGGCCTTCTCGAGCGACTTCACCGCCAGGCGGTAGCTCTCGAGCGCGCGCTCGGGCAGGTCCAACCGGTGCCAGAGGTTGCCCTCGTTGTTGAGGAGCCGGGCGAGGGCGGCGCGGTCGCCGCTCTTCTCGAGCAGCTTGCGGCCCACGGCCGCGGCCTTGCGCGCCTCGGCGTAGCGGCCGAGGTACATGAGAGCGTCGACCAGACCGATCGCGCAACGGCCCTGCTCGCGCTTGTCACCGGCCTTGGCATACCAGGCCAGCGTCTCCGGGTGATGCCGCAGCGCGCCCTGCAATCCGATGTGGCCCCACACGAACGCGCGCTCTTCCTCG
>JBEBGT010000625.1:0-2267 GCA_040081365.1 Candidatus Eiseniibacteriota bacterium
GTCGCGTGACCAGCGTCATCCACGCCACGGCCAAGCTCGGCGCCGGCGTCACGATGGGCGAGTACTGCGTCATCGGCGCCAATGTCACGCTAGGCGAGGGCTGCAAGCTGGGGAATCACGTGGTCATCCATGCCGACACGGTCGTGGGTGCGAACGTCCGCATCGACGACCACGCCTCGCTCGGCAAGGTGCCCATGAAGGCCGCCAACTCGGCGACCACCAAGGAGCAGGAGCTGCCGCCGCTCACGATCGGCGACGTCAGCATCGTCGGCACCGGTGTCGTGCTGTACCGCGGCGCGGTGATCGACGGCAAGGTGCTCATGGCGGACCTGTGCACGGTCCGCGAGAACGTCACGGTGGGCCGCGGCACCATCGTCGGCCGCGGCGTGACGATCGAGAACTTCTGCAGCGTGGGCCGCTACTGCAAGCTGGAGAGCGAGTGCTACCTGTGCGCGTACTCCACGCTCGAGGACCGCGTGTTCGTGGCCCCCGGAGTGGTGACGTCGAACGACAACTTCGTCGGCCGCACGCAGGAACGCTTCAAGCACTTCAAGGGCGTGACGGTGAAGAAGGGCGGGCGTATCGGCGCCGGCAGCGTCACGCTGCCTGGCGTGACCATCCACGAGGATGGTCTGGTCGCCGCCGGCTCCACCGTGACGCGCGATGTGCCGGCCCGCACCGTCGTGGTGGGCAAGCCCGCGAAGCCGTGGCGGGACGTGCCCGTGGAACAGCTGCTCGAGAACCAGGGCTGGGTGGACGCCTAGCCATACCCCGGGATCGCCCGGAGAGAGATCCTCAACATGCCGACCAACACCACCGTGAAAGTGCCGCTCCTCGACCTGCGCGCGCAGTACGACACCATCCGCGCCGAGGTCGATGATGCCGTGCGCCGGGTCATGGAGAGCTGCCACTTCATCGGCGGCCCCGAGATCACCGCCTTCGAGGAGGAAGTCGCGCGCTATTCCCAGACGCCGCACGCCGTGGCTTGTGCGTCGGGCACCGATGCGCTGCTGATCGCCATGTGGGCGCTCGGCATCGGCCCCGGTGACGAGGTCATCTCGCCGGCCTACTCGTTCTTCGCCACCGCCGGCACCGTGGCCAACAACGGCGCGACGCCGGTGTTCGTGGACATCGATCCGCGCACCTACAACCTCGACCCGCACCGGCTCGAGGCCGCCATCACGCCGCGCACGAAGGCCGTCGTGGCCGTGTCGCTGTACGGCCAGTGCTGCGACCTGCCCGCCTTGAAGGCCATCTGCGACAAGCACCAACTCTACCTCATCGAGGACGCCGCGCAGTCGATCGGCTCGGAGTGGGAGGGCAAGCGCTCGGGCTCGCAGTGCGACTTCGGCACGTTCTCGTTCTTTCCGTCCAAGAACCTGGGCGGCGCCGGCGACGGCGGCATGATCGTCACGGGCAACGCCGAACTGGCCGAGAAGGCCCGGCTGCTGTGCAACCATGGCGCCAAGCCGAAGTATTACCACTCGCTCGTGGGCACGAACTCGCGCCTCGATGCGCTGCAGGCCGCCATCCTGCGCGTCAAGCTCAAGCACCTGGACCGCTGGAGTGAGAAGCGCGCCAAGAACGCCGCGCTCTACAACGCGCTGTTCGAGGGCTCGCGCGTCGGCCGTCCGTACCACGACCCGCGCACGCGCCACATCTACAACCAGTACGTGATCCGCGTGCCGAAGCGCGACGAGCTCAAGAAGCTGCTCGGCGAGCGCAACATCGGCTGCGAGATCTACTACCCAGTGCCGCTGCACCTGCAGAAGTGCTTCGCGCATCTGGGCTACAAGACCGGTGACATGCCGCACTCCGAGGCGGCCGCGCTCGAGACGATCGCGCTGCCGATCTACCCGGAACTCACGGAAGAGCAGATCCGCCACGTGGCCCAGACGGTCCGGGAGTTCGTGGACCAGGCCTAGTCGATCACGCCCCCCGGCCGGAAGGCGGGGGGGGACCGATAGCAAGGAAGCACGGCGGGGCCCGAGGCCCAGCCCAGCGACATCCCCAGTCAACAGAACCGCATCGCCCACCCGCCCTGTTCGGCGGTGCGGTTCCGGTGGTCTCCAAGAGACGGCGCATCCGGTCCCCTCCGGCGGCGCGCGATACGGTCCCATGGCCGAATCGAACCGGGAACGCCTGTCCGCGTTACTGCGGCGGGCCGAAGAGGTGCGCGGGTTGTCCCAGGGACACGGGACGCCTGCCATCGGCGCGCTCGGTGAACCCGAGGCGTTGATGAACGTGCTGGGACAGCTCGTGGACGA
>JBEBGT010000626.1:0-2259 GCA_040081365.1 Candidatus Eiseniibacteriota bacterium
GAAGCGCTTGAGCGTGACGGTGATGAGTGTGTCGCGCGCGAGGTACAGCCGGCGGTTGTCCGGCCTCCATTCGGGGCCGCGGCTCACGTTGAGCGTGATCCAGCCATGCGGCAGCGTGAGGCTGCCGCCCGAGGGGGGATAGGCGTAACCCGCATGCGCTTGGATCGTGGTGTCGGCGGCGACCGGGTACCAGGTCGAGAACGAGTCCGAGCGGGCGCTGACGCGCGCGTCGATGCGCTTGCCGTTCGTGTCGCGCAGGTCGATGCGCAGCTGGTGCAGCGGCACGGCGGCCTGCGCCGGCGCGCCGATCGCGAGCGGCAAGAACGGCAGCGCGATCAGCAGGCAGGGCAGTGCAGCAGCGCGGATGGCAGGGCCGTGCGGCACGGCACTCCTCGGGCGGTCGGTTCGGGCGGTCCGGCGGCGTCGCACACCCCCCGGGCGAAGCGGGTGCCTTCGGCGTGAGGGCCCCGCGGGTTGGCGCCGCCGGGAGTGCGGTCGAGCGTGGTACGATACAACAGCGACACCCGAGGATTCGATGGAGGAATGGCCCCGCATGCGACCGAAGGACCGCCGACTTCTCGCCGTGCTGCTCACGCTGTGCGGCGTGCTGCTGTCGATCGCGCCTGCTCAGGCGGCGATCCTCACGCGTCACGTCGTCATCGTGGTCATCGACGGCGCGCGGTACAGCGAGACGTTCGGCGACCCCACGCTCGGCCAGGTGCCGCGCATCGGACAGGACCTGGCGGCGATCGGCGCCGAGGCCGGGACGTTTCGCAATGTCGGGGTCACGAACACCGTGCCCGGCATGTCGGCGATCATGACCGGCACACTCCAGCCGATCGCGAACGACGGCAGCGAGCGCCCGCACCTGCCCACCCTGTGCGAGTACCTGCGCAAGGACGCGGGCGTGCCCGATTCGCTCGTGCGCATCGTGGCACTGAAGCAGAAGCTCCACGTGCTGGCCGCGAGCGATCATCCGGCGTACGGGCTGGCGTGGGCCGGCCATGCGCACGTGGGCGACTTCGCGGGGGACCTCGACGTGTTCCTGGCGGCGCGCGCCGAACTGCTGCAGTACCGCCCGAAGTTCATGCTCTTCCACATGGGCATGACCGACATCTATGGTCACCAGAACGACTGGCCGAACTACCTGGCCTCGATCCACCTGGCGGATTCCCTGGTCTGGCAGCTGTGGACCGACCTGCAGGCCGATCCCGAGTTCGCCGGGCACACCACCTTGTTCGTGACCAACGACCACGGCCGCCACGACAACTCGCACGGCGGCTTCGTGAACCATGGCGACGGCTGCGCAGGCTGCCAGCGCATCATGATGATCGTGGCCGGGCCCGACACCAAGACGAGCTACGTGAGCGGACCGGCGCACTGGGACCAGCGCGACATCACCAGCACCGCGGCCCATCTGCTCGGTGTGGCGATGCCCTACGCGCAGGGGCAGGTGATGGACGACCTGCTGCTCGAGCCCACGCGCCCGCTCGACGTACCGGGCGGTGGCGGCGCGCGGCTCACGCCGGCGCTCGGCGTGTACCCGAATCCCACGCGTGGCGGAGCGGTGGTGCGGCTCGCGCGCGGTGCCGCTCCCGGTGCGCGCGTCGAGATCCTGGACACGAGTGGCCGCGTGGTGGCCCGGCTGGTACCCGAGTACGCACTCGACGGTGCCGGCTCGTGCACGTGGTCGGGGCTGCGTGTCGATGGCCGCCGCGCGGCCCCTGGCGTGTACCAGGTGCGCGTCCAGGGTGTGCCCGGGGCAGCCGCGGCGAGGCTCGTGAAGCTGCAGTAGTGCGTTCGCGGCGCCGCGTGTCCCATGAATGCCGCGCCCCCGCCCGGACGATGCCCACGGACGGGAGCGCTTCGTTCACGGCCGGCCCCGCGGGCTACCAGCCCGCCTTGCCGTCCACCTTGTACTTGGAGAAGTGCCAGAGCGGAGCGCTCACCGAACGCCCGAGCAGGTTGACCTGGACGTTCAGCACGGCGTCCCAGCGGCTGGCGATCGGATTCCACCACCAGATCGTCTGGATGCGCAGCAGCGTCGCGGGCATGTCGGCGCAGTTCGCCGTGAGCGTCACGGGCAGCAGGAAACCGTTCGCCGACTCGGGCGAGATGCCGAGTTCGACCTCGCGTCCGTTGGGGTCGCGCTGCGTGACCGTGATCGTGGCGCGCTGGCGCAGCGCACCGGGCGGGACCACGACCTTGAAGCGGCCGGCGCTCACGACGCCGCCGACGAGCGGACTCAGGGTGCGACTC